>JBDKJI010000080.1:0-11702 GCA_039796655.1 Chlamydiota bacterium
GCCACATCTCTTCGCTGCGTGTCTTTGCCATGCCAGATAAGTGGGAGTACCCTTGGTTTGCCGCTTGGGACCTCACATTCCATGCGCTCGCGTACGCGTTGGTTGACTTAGAGTTTGCGAAATACCAACTTTGGCTTTTGTTGTTCGATCAGTTTCAACATCCCAACGGCGCAGTCCCTGCCTACGAGTGGGAATTTAGCGACGCCAATCCCCCCGTCCAATCATGGGCCGTTTTAAAGCTCTACGAGTGGGAAAAAGGGAGAACAGGCAAAGAAGATTTGGCGTTTTTGGAGCGATGTTTTCATAAGCTACTACTCAATTTTGCGTGGTGGATTAATCGGGTCGATGCTCGAGGCAATAACATTTTTGAAGGTGGTTTTCTGGGGATGGACAACATCGGATTTACCGATCGTTCTGAGACAATGCCGGAAGGGTTTTTGCTCGATCAAGCCGATGCTTCAGGTTGGATTTCGATGATGTGCCTGAATCTGATGAGAATCGCACTCATCTTATCGAAGAAAAACCCTGTGTATGAAGGGCTCGGCATCAAGTTCTTCCACCACTTTTTGTTTGTTACAGCTGCAATGCGAAAAGGATACTGGCGCCCTTATGATTTATGGCACGAAGAAGATGCTTTTTTCTATTCAGTGCTACGTTGTCCCAACGGAGACATCGAGCAACTCCCCATTCGCTCACTTGTCGGCATCATTCCGTTTTTTGCCTGCGATGTTTGGGACGATGAGGAACTGAAGCAGTATAAAGAATTCTATCCGGCATACCAGTGGATCTTGCAAAATCGGCCTGGCCTTACAGACGTATGCGTCCAGTCGGTGCTGCACGACGCAGGTTCGAAGCATTTATTCGGTCTTCTGAGCGCTGATGAAATGAAACGGTTTTTGGCGCGCATCTGGGATCCCGAAGAATTTCGTTCGCCCTATGGCTTACGGAGCGTTTCTCGGCATCACGAGAAGCATCCGGTGATGTCGCATGGGCTGACGCTCGGATATGAGCCAGGCGAGTCGAAAGAAAAAATCAAAGGGGGCAATTCGAATTGGCGAGGTCCTGTTTGGTTCCCAATCAACTGCATGATGATTGAGACGTTAAAGCGGCTCAGCCATGCATTTGGAACTCAACTGGTTGTTGAGGCGCCCGGACAAAAGCCCGTCACGCTTGATGAGATGGCTCTTGGGTTTGCCAGTTCGCTCGTTGATTTATACCGTACTGATGAGCACGGGAAAAGGGCTGCCTTCGGTTCCTGTCAGAAATTACAAACAGATCCTCACTTTAAGGATCACTTGCTCTTTTTTGAACATTTTCACGGTAACGATGGTCGGGGACTCGGCGCTTCGCACCAGACTGGATGGACAGCTCTGATCTCAAATCTGATCGATTTTCTGTATTCCAACAAGCGCCACTAAAAAAGAAACCGGGCTGCCTCTTGCGAAGCAGCCCGGGTAATTATCAAAACAACGACTACGTTAGCTTAGAAATCGAAGCGGAGCGTAGTTGTCAGACCTTGGATGTACATATTGCCATTTGGCTCTGTGTGTACACCAGGCGCAGTTACGCTTTCGAAGTGGCGGAACTGGTTTTGATCAAAGAACACTTGGAAACCGTATCCCAGAAGGAGGTCTACGTGCCAGTTGCTGTTGTCAAAATAAGTTCCCCATCCGAATCCGAACTCGAGGTCAATGTGTGTTCTGATGCCGTTGGTGTTCGAATCTCCACCACCGCGGATGTGAGCACCTGTCGATGTGGACGCATTGAGAACTGTCCAATTCGAGAAGTGGTTTGCTTTACCGTAGTGTGTGTAGAGTAGGTCAAGGAAGCCGTTTCCGTAGAAGCGGAAGCCTTGTCCGAGGAGCCAGTTCGTGTAGAGACCTGCTCGTGGACCAATACCCCAGCTGCGTACGTTTTCGGTCACTTGAAGCGTACCGCGAACGGCTGTGCCTGTTGTGATCGAAGCGTTGGTATAGGTTGAAACAGCTCTTTGGCGAATCCAAGCAGCTCTAGCACCAAAGAAAGGACGGAATGTAAGGCTGGTTCCTACATAGGAGGCTCTTGCGAGTTCCATATCGAGGAAATCCATATTTACTTTCCAAGAGCCACTGGCGCTTGTGAAAATGTTAGTACTGTTAGTGTTGGGATGAGCTCTTGATGCAAACAGCGATCCGTTTACTTTCGCGTTGGACGAATTGCTCATAGAACCGGCATGGAACCAGGTGTATTCTGTGAATACGTCCCAGTTGTCATGATCAAAGTTCATGCCAAGACCCACTTTGAAACCAGGCTTAAACTTGAAGTTCTGGTTGATGACGTTGCCATCAATCGGGCTAATCGTACCTGCTGCAGGTACTGCTTGGCTCGAATTGGTGACAGCAATCATCATGTTGTCTTGGGATGGCTGCCAGTAGATGAAACTAGCAGATGCGTAAAAGTCCCAGGCGCCTCGAACGTCGATGCGCGCTGGTGCGTTGTACGCAGCCATCATTTGGTTTGCGGAAAGCTCGTTACCTTGCTCGAAGCTCTTTTGAGCCGGAGGGCACTTGCTTTGGCCAAAGGCAGAAGTAGCAACCAGAAGAGATGCTACCACCCATGGCGTGGTCTTGTTCAGCAGATTCATTGTTCTCTCCATTTTGGACGATAGTTCCTAGCTAGCGCTATTTTTTTCTAGCGTGCTTCACTTCAATCGCACTCGTTTCAGAATGCTCTTCGCTCTTCGCCGCAGCGATTTCAGTTTACAAGTCGGATGTTAAATCAAACTTGAAAATTAATGCAAGCGAAATGGAAATCATCCTTCGACGCGCGCTCAATTCTCGAGCCAAAATGTGTGATCGAACCAGTGGATGAATAATCCTGTTTTGTTATCAAGTTGCGGTGGATGCAGCGGAATTTGCATTGAAAAAGGAAGTTCCCACGTTTCTGATGTGCCCTCGCTTTCTTCTTCAATATTGGGGAGTGCTCCGAAGAATGTCTGTGGTTTAGCGAAGAAAAAATCGTTGTCTTGTTGCAACATATGCACCAGGATGTTGATCGCGAACCGATCCTTGTCTTTCTCATAACGAGCCAAGCCTTACGATGCAATAAGAGTTTGTCTACGAATTGTGAAGTGCTTTTCTTTGTTGAGGTTAGGTGTCCAAAAAGGAACATATGTTCGCTCTCGGGTCAATTCACTGAGTCGATTTGGCAAACTTCGTATTGCAACCTGACCATATTCGTGTCGACTCTCAATCACGTGCTCTTTGTCGATGACAAAGAGCACGTGGCCTGGGTACACGAGCATATCGAGCGGGACTGGGTTTTTTATTAACTCGCTGATTGTAATTGACTTGCCTTCGTTAACCAGCGCTGATGTATTTCTTGGAACGGTGCCATTGGTGGCTTGGTAAAAGAGGCCCGAGCAGTCGACCCCTTTTAGGGTCCAAAGGGTTTTAGTCTGTGCATTGATCGCCCCTTTTGGCGGGTAGCAATCGAGTAATTCTGGAATGCCAAAACTCCAGTTGCCGCCCCATACGTAGGGTGCTCCGACGAGATCGAGCATCGTTTGCAATATGGTTTCAGGGTTTGGGCGGGTCCGTTTTTTTGCGCATATCTCTTCAGCGGTGAAGCGAAGATCGACATACAGTTGCCGGGTCGAATAGAATGGAAACACAACTTGTGCGATGGTTTTTGAAACCGTCGCAATCACCGTACACAGATCTCCAGGAAGAGCCACAAACTCATAATGATAGGGCAAGCCGTGTTCGTTGCAGGGCACTTCAGAGCCACTGTTTCCGCCAAACGCATATGTAAAGTTAGGTGTGTTCAACACAGGCGCAGGTGCGATGATACATCGTTGTGACATATTGGTTATGTTACTAATATTGGCTTTCATTGAAAAAGGGTGGTGTATGCGTCTGTCTCTTAAAAGTATTTTGTTGAGTGCTCTTCTGGCATTGGCCGGATGTCAATCTACTTTAAAACCGTCTCGAATGGAAAGGGTTGTGCATCTGAATATCAATGCTGAGCCGACGTCTCTCGATCCACGCAAAGCTCGCGATGCAGATAGCACTACATTGCTTCGGATGGTGTTTGAGGGGCTGACTCGGATCGGTAGAGATGGCAATGCAGAGCCTGGACTCGCCGACCGGATTGATGTTTCAAGTGATGGTCTTTGGTACACCTTTCATTTGCGTCCATCGAAATGGTCTGATGGAGATTCCCTGACAGCGTTTGACTTTGTCGATAGTTGGAAAACGATTTTAAGCCCCGAGTTCCCTTCAGATATTGCATTTCAATTGTTTGTATTGAAGCATGCTAGAGAGATCAAGCAAGGACAACTCAGTGCCGATCTACTTGGAGCTAAAGCACTGGATGCCGAAACATTGGTTATTGAGCTTGAGCATCCAGTTCCCTATTTTTTAGAGCTTTTGACGATGCCCTATTTTGGACCAACGAAAAAAGGAGCTGCAGACAATTGGGCAACAGATGCAGAGCAATATGTATGTAACGGTCCTTTTTCGGTTACGGCATGGTCTCATCGCAATTGTCTCACGCTGAAAAAAAACCCGCATTATTGGGAATCGGAAGGGGTAAAGATGGAGGGTCTTGAGATTCAGATCGCAACGAACGATACAGCGCTTCGGATGTTTGAAGAGGGCAAGCTCGACTACACAGGATCGCCTCTTTCGGCGCTGCCTGCTGATGCAGTAGCTGTGCTCAAAGGTGACCGTAGAATCAAAACAAGTCCGTTTTTAGCGACGTTTTTTTTCAGGATCAACACAGCACATGGGCAGCTTGCCAATGCTTCCTTGCGTAAAGCGCTCAGTTACGCGATTGATCGACATGCTTTGGTAGAACATGTCTTGCAAGGGGGGCAAACTGAGGCACGGGGGCTTGTTCCTCCGGAGATGGGACTCAATCCGGGTGGGTGTTTTGGTTTGGAAAATTCCAAAGCTTGGATTCAGCAAGCTGAAGAAGAGCTCGGGCATCCGATCGAACCGATAACTCTTAGTTATTACAACAACGAAAGGAGCTCATCGATTGCCCTTGTTGTACAGAAATGTTGGCAAGATACTCTGGGCCTTTCTGTGACTCTTGAAGGCATTGAACCGAAAGTATACTTTGATCGTGTTTCAAAAGGAGCCTATCAAATTACTGGAGGTTCATGGACGGCCGATTTCAACGATCCGATCAATTTCTTAGAAGTATTTAAGGATCGGCAGTGCGGAACCAATAATACGGGTTGGGAAAACAAGCGATATGTTGACCTATTAAAGCGTTGTAGTTTATGCACCAATCGTGATGAGAGATTTGAATTAATGCGACAAGCTGAACTAGTACTCATGGACGATATGCCGATTATACCTCTGTACCACGGTGTACTGAATTACATGGTTCAAGAAGGGCTAAAGGGCGTTGCTGTGTCGCCATTGGGCCAGCTCGATTTTCGCTGGGCCTATCGGATTGAGGACGAATGCGCACGATAAATATTCTATGCGCCCTCTGGAGCGCTTCTTTATTTGCTGGAGGGATCGATAGTGGTTCGGTGCTCTTGTACAACGATTCTCCCTTTATTTTGACGGCGACAATCCAAGCATCTGATGGTACGTATCTAGGACAATTCACAGTACAACCCAACCAACAGAAGAACTTTACCACGAATCTCAACCCGACAACCTACGTTCACCCGGGCAGACCCGATGTGTCACTTACCCCCTATGTCGTCATATGGCAGTGTCCTTCTGAGGGTTTTTATTCTCTGTGCACAAACGTCTCGCCTGGCGCCATGATTCGGGCCAATGATTGCCCAGGTAATCATTTTTGTACGCCCAAGGGCCCTGATAATAAGGAAGCGCCAGCTTCGAGCCTCAAGCGCAAACAATAGCTATACTAAAATCAGTTCGTGGACAGGAATATCCCAAGACTCATGCGGAAGTAGCTCAGGGCACATTTGTTCCCGGTAGCTAACGCCGATTGAATGGATTGTGGGGTGCTTTGCCAAAAACATGTCATAATAGCCCTTGCCCAGCCCGAGGCGGTGGTGAGCGACATCAAATGCAAGAGCTGGCACTAAGACGAACTGGAGAGCTCTGGGATCGATGGGTGGGCATATTTCAGGGCGAGGTTCTAACACATTCCATGCGGAAAGCAAGAGATCTTGTGCAATGTCGGTGACAAGGTGGACAGCTAGTGTGCGATGCTCGACGCGCGGCAGAGATAACCAGTTTTGTTTGACAAGCCAATGATTTACTGGCCAAAGGTCGATTTCGTTATGCCGAGAGGCAAATGAAAGGGTAGGGCCTGATAGCCGTTTCGATAAACGCTCAAAGAGCGCGTCTTTGGCTTCTTGTTTTCGTACGGAGGACAATCGATCGACTTTTTGTCGCCAGGCTTTACGTAGCTCACTCTTCGTTGTCAACGAGTTCCCCTTTGATGTAGACAACCTTTTTCAGATAGATTCCTTGTTCATCGTGCAAAGTGGCAATACCGCTGCCTTTATGGACCGTTGATATAGGTTCATTTGATCCTCTCTTGTAATATTGGCCACTGATGAGTTTATTCTCATCGTATTCTTCGACTAGCATGATCGATCCATCTTTGTACCAGGCTATTGCCGTGCCATTCTTCTGATTTTGCGCATATTCTCGTTGGCTTTGGAGCTGTCCATTGTCATACCATGTTTTTACCGTGCCATGGATGGTGTCATCGCTCCAGTGAACGGAAAGCCGGGGTGCCGTGATGTGCTCAAAATATTCGATCTCTTCGCCGTGCTTTTTCCCGTTTTTGATGTGGTAAGCGCGTGTGAGAGATCCTTTCGGGCTATACTCCTTAATGACTCCTTCTGCTTGTCCCCGTTGGTATTCGGCGAGCATGGTTAATCGATCATTTTCGAACATAGCTCGAAATCCGAACCCATCCGTGATTTGGGTCACCCGGTTGCCGGACGGATCTCTGTAATCACCCGTGAGAAGGAGCCCGTCGTCATATTGCTCGCTCGCCATCACACGGCCATTTTCAAAGAAGTATTCCGTTGCCCCATGAAGCAGCCCTGAACGATATGTCGATTTTGAGTGCACTTTCCCATTGGAATAATATGCTAGGGATTCCCCTTCCAAAACATTTCTGATGAAGGGAAACGATTTTTCAATTTGGCCATTGGGATAGTAATACAGGCTAACTCCGTCTAGAACGCCCTGGCGGTAAGGGATTTCGGCAATCAAATGGCCCTGTTCATCCCAAGCAGAATTGACGCCATCGAAGAGCCAATCGTGTTGCGATCCCTGCGCTACATCGGCTGTACCTCCAATCACTGTGGCAAGGATCTTGAGCTGTCCGTTTGGATACCACTCCTTATACTGACCCGAGGCTCGTAGCTCCTTGGCTTCAAGGTATTGCCATAGCTGTCCATTCGGGTGGTATGTCGTAATTCGCGAAGCTGTTTTGCCTTCTTTGCGATAGACTCGGAGCACTTTCTTATAGGGCTGAGCATGCATGAAATCGACCGATTCATAGATTTCAAGTCGATCGGGCGCGCTGACGGTTTCCGTCATTCCATTGCGATCTTGAATTTGAATCGACACCAAGGCATCTACTGGCTCGGAGTGGTGGCAGCTTGTGATTAGTAAGCAAGGAAGTATATATAGAAGCCATTTCATGGATTAAATTCCCTTTTTAGAAGTTCCATCTGGACTTCAAACACTTCCTTTTTTTGGGGAGTGACGATTTTTTCTAGGACAAAATCGGTGATGATGATTTGAGGTGAGTTATCCAGAGACGTATAACATTCAATTTGTTCATCTTCAAGGCGAACAAGAAGTTTTTTTAAATCTTCTTCGTCGAGCTGGATCGGCGCTTGTTGTTTTTCTTCCACTTCTTTGCAAAAGGGCGAAACTTTCGTTTTATTCTCTACGAATGAAAGACGGTTTTCATTATCAGAAATTGCTTTCAGCCGCTCTTCGATAGGTGTCGTATACGCAATTGCAGGATGGTGGAGAAGAGTTTGGAGCTCTTTGATTTCGTGGTTTAAGAAGCGTAGTGATTCAATATTGCGGTCGATAAAGTAGGGATCGCTGTGAGAAAAGCGCTGTAAAAAGCGCTCTTTTCTCTCTTTGCGCTCGAGAGCCCCTTTTCCTTTGCGAAGAGATGTATAAAATGTTTCTCGAACTAGACCTATTTCGCTTGCTTTCAAAGCAACCCAGCAGCATGAAAGCGCGATCGGAATGATAGCCAAGCCGATCAGCGATAGAGGAGTTAGGTGTTTTGCTATCCAGCGCGCGATGTTTTCAAAGGACATGGGGAGCTCTGTTTTTTAATATGAGAGATACTCGGTAGTGGTTGCCTAGAGCTTCCCACTGCATTTCTTCAGATCCATCAACCCATGTTACGTCATCAAGGAGAGCTTCGTGAAACTTACGTGCATGAGTTGGACTGTGCACCTCAAATTCAAGATTCAACTTCGCCTTATAGTCGCGATTCAATGCGTCAACTGTTGGCAGTTCGACGAGGGCGTAGTGGATATTTTTGATTTTCGGCGGATCTCCCTCCTCGCGCATGATGCTAAACACAGGGTGGTGATCGAGCCAGTGCAACACTTCAGCGACTTTTGGGGCACAGAGTAAAAACGGAAATTCTCGGTCGTTCTTACGTACCAGATCGCACCATTCAGACAGTATCTGTTGAGGGTTGTTTGAAGCAAACAAAGATTGATGCAGGTTCGTGTGTGTGTGAATCGATAAAAATGAATCTAATGTTTCTACCATTGCGCTGGTTTCTTTTTGAGCAAAGTAATACCCACTAAAGAGCGTCGCAATGCTCAAACACACGGAGAGTATACCCAGGATCAGATAGTACTTCCCTGCTGAGACCCAATTTTTCTTTGGAAAAAATTCTTCTCTTCGACATTGGAGTGGCGCTTCAAAGGTTTGTAAGCCTAATCCGATGGCAATAGCACATCCTCTCTCATCCGCCGGAATGTCTCGATGTAATTCCGTAAGGGTAACGCCGTCTAGACCCTGACATAGGTATTCACGCAGGTTGCCTAGGGCGTCAATTCTTCCCGTGAACAATACGCTTAAAGAAGATTGCTTCTTCGAGCAGAGCAGGACCATTTTTGACAGCTCTACCTTGAGTTTGTTAATTTTCGCTGAGATAGAAGGGTTGAGATGCTCTTTCAATTGAAGCACATCGATCTGTTTCGCAAACGACGCCACCTCACTTTGCAATAAATTTTTTTTTCTGTCTTCCCATAGCACTTTAAGTAAAGCTTCTATCCCTTCATCCGTCCCAAACGCTTTTTGTAGCTCGCCCTGCTCAATCCAGATCACCGTCCATTCATGTGATCCGAGGTCAATCACAAGGGCGTTTTTGAGCTCTGGCTCCTTCCATTTGGCGTAATGAAATAAGGCAAAAGGGATGGTAGACACTGTGTCGGGATCAAATCCAAGGCTGGACGCTCGGTGAAGATGGTCAGCCATTTTTTTACGGGAAAGCGTTAAGAGATAGGCACGCTGTTTTGCACCATTTTTTCGAACGAGATAAGGTACCAAAAGCCTTTCCGAGCTTGGAAGGGGGCTTAGCGCATCTGTTTGAAATTCGACAATATCTTCATAGTGCTTCAGTTGCCCCTGAGGCACTTCCGTAGAGCGAAAAATGCATTCTCGAGTTGACAGACCGGTAGTTACGAGGGGGTGAGCGCCCCTTTTGTAAAGCCGCTTTACATTTTCCGCTTTAGGCAGGGCAGCAGTCTGGAGACAAGAGATCTGACCCCTTTTTTTTTCGAGAAGAGCTGCCCGGATTAATGGGGTGTCGAATTGTATGCCTAAAACTTGCATGGGACGCAAAGCATGATATGCAAACGGGGGTTCCTATTCAAGCTCTTTACTTTGTCTTTAACGGCCGATATAATCTGGAGTCGCTATGCTGCGATATTATGCGATCCAAGTGGTCCACCTCCTATTTGTGACTTACACCCTGTTGCTTTTCTTAAGAGTCTTGAGCTCTTGGTTTCCTCAGTGGCAGAATAATCATTGGGTTCGGTTCCTAGCCTTCTATACAGACCCTTATCTGAACCTGTTTCGAAGGATTCTTCCTCCCCTGGGTGGGGTTTTAGATCTCAGCCCCGTTCTTGCTTTCTTTGCATTAAGAATTGCTGAATTAATTATTACCCGTTTTATTCAATGACGTCGCCTATTCAATTCGGATCTTTACACCTGCCTCATCGGGTTCTATATGCTCCGCTAGCAGGATGTTCCGACTACCCATTTAGAGAAATGTCTTGTCGTTACAGGCCGGCGTTAGTCTACTGTGAAATGGTAAAGATCGATGCTCTTGTCCGCCATGACCCCAATACATACACGATTCTTGATTATAGCCCTTCGATGCATCCAATCGGAGCGCAACTTTGCGGCAGTAAACCAAAGATGGCAAGAGAGGCTGCACAAATCATTGAGGATCTAGGATTTGATATCATTGATTTGAATTGTGGTTGCCCTGTCGACAAAGTCACAAAAGATGGCAGTGGTTCAGGGCTGTTGAAAACGCCTGACTTAATTGGTGACATTGTGTCTGAGATCAAAGCGGCTGTGAAGATTCCTGTGACGGTGAAAATAAGAGCTGGCTGGGATGAGCAGACAATTGTTGGGCCGCAGATCGTGAAGATTGCGGAAGAAGCAGGGGCTGCTGCGATCGCTGTACATGGACGGACGAGAGCTCAGGGCTATAAAGGACCTGCAAACTGGGACTATATTCGAGACTGTAAAGCTGCGGCCGAAAATATTATTGTGATTGGAAATGGCGACGTGTTTGATCCTGAATCTGCTGAGAGGATGCTTCAATATACGAAATGCGATGCAGTTTTGGTTTCAAGAGGTACCCTCGGTCAACCTTGGATTGCTGAAGATATTTTGCGCCATCTTCGAGGAGAAGCGCCAGTGCATCGTACGCCATATGATCTAAAACAGGCAATTTTGGACCATTTTGAGATCATCTGCGGATATGCCAACAAAGAACAGGCGCTCCTTGATTTTCGAAGGGTTAGTTCGTGGTATCTCAAGCGATGTATTGGAGCTAAAGAGCTTAGGATGGGCATCATGAAATCGGCATCCCCTAAAGAAGCGATCGATTGGGTCAATGGTTATGCTTGGGATACGCTTATTTTCTCCAATGAGACGCCTGCCGAGATGTCTCAATGACAGGCCCCCAGTGAGCAGGCGTCGATAGCTCCCCGGGTGTCACCACTTGGCAAAATGTCAAAAATAATCCGATAACCTGGGCCGTTGTCGTCAGTGCTCGGCTTATCAAAGCGGCGTCGATCAGAATCTTTTTCTATGATCAGTTCTTGATACAGATTGTTGTGCAATGGCTCTGGATTGCCGGTGGGCGTCATCACGTTCACTTCTTGCTCGGAGACAATTTTGAAATAGCGCGCCTGGTGTTCCACAGTGATTTCCGCGGCCCGTTTTTTTGCCCGTTGTTTTGCATCTTGCATGCCGCTTTCTGCCAAGACAATGACAGAATATTGCCGTTCGCTAAGGCGGGTCTCGATGATACGCTGTGGCAAAATATTTCGACTTTTGGTGCACGCCACCGCAATGCATAAGGCTGAAAAAATAGCGATTACAGTAACAGATTTCATCGTCTTTCAGAGAACCAAACCCTATATTTCAAGTCAATTGCTGAGGTCTTCAAAGATTTTTCTGAGGCGTTCTATGTTGATCGATGTG
>JBDKJI010000081.1:0-8059 GCA_039796655.1 Chlamydiota bacterium
GAATTCTTGGAGCAAATTCACAGAGATATCGACCGAGCCTCGCCAAATGATCTGCCAGAAGATCAGACCTGTCATGATGATGAGGGGCACGTCATGCATGTGCCCTTGTCTTTCAACCCAGGTCGATGTGAGTCCCCATAACAGAATATCGACAAGGGGCCAATAGAAGAGGTCTGTGAATTGGTGCATGCCTCTTTTGATTGTCAAAAAGTACCGGTAAAAAATTCCGAGCACACGCACTAGATTCATGTACGAGCCGCCATTTTTACAAAGTAATCATCGAGGGAGGGTTCTTTGATTTGGATCCCTGCATACGAAATATTCAGATCGATCATTGCTTTGAGAAACTGAGGGATTTGTTCTTCTGCCAATGCAATTGAGATTGTGCGGTGATCCACCTGATAGGTGAGCTTTTCCGATTCTGCCAAATGGACGATCCGTTTCATCCCATCGACAATCGTGAGCCTGAGTTGATATTGAGAGACGCTTTTGGCGAGATTTTTGGGGATATCGTTGGCCAACACTTTTCCGTTTTTCAAAAAAATGACCCTATCGCACAGTTCAGCGACTTCTTCCATTTTATGTGACGTGAACAAGATCGATATGCCCCGTCTATCTCTCTCTTCGGCGATGAAGCGGCATACCTCATCGGCCACGTCAGGATCAAGTGATGCGGTGGGCTCATCAAGGAGAACGATTTTTGGATTGGTGAAGAAGGCTTTAACGATCATGAGCCTTGTCACTTGCCCTGCTGAGAGAGCCGCGACGGGGGTATGTCGCTTATCCGTAAGGCCGAATCTCTCCAATAGAGGGTAGGCATCTTTTTTCAAATCGCGGATGCCGTACAACATGCCAAAGCTGCGGAGGTTTTCTTCGACGGTCAGGATGTAAGGCAGACTTGTGTAGGTACTGGCAAATGAGACGCTTTGCAGCACCTCCGAACGGTGTCGCATTAGCTCTTTGCCGAAGTAGCGGATCGATCCCGACGTCATCGACAGGGTGCTGAGTAGCATCTGGATCGTCGTCGTTTTGCCCGATCCGTTTGGGCCGAGGAGCCCCAAGATTTCACCCGGGTGCAGAGAGAACGAGACGTGATCGACCGCAGTGAACGGCGTCTTTTTGCCATACACTTTGGTCAACTGCTCCGCTTGCAACACGGGGTCTTGTTTCATGGAGCGACAGTTTACTTTAGCTGTCTTTAAAATCCAATCGCAAGAACCTATGGCAGTTCTTAGTAGACTGCGATACGCCCTCTATTGGAAAAGATATTTTGACGGCGAGGCTTCCTGACTCGGATTTCTACTTTACAGCCAAGGGTAGTTAAATAATAAAGAAGAGTGTCGGTGCTGAATTCTGATAAGTGGCCATTAACGAGCATGGATACTTTTGACTGTTTTATCCCAAGCTTTTTAGCTACTTCGTGTTGTGTTAAGCCACTCTTTTCTATGAGATTGCCAACATCATCTAAAAGTTCAGATCTAGCAACGAGTTCGTTGGCATCTTTGCGTCCAATAGCGGCAAAAATGTTTCCCTCATCAACTTGGTAATCTGTTTCTTTAGTCATTTTTTGCCTCTTTTTTCTTTGTAGTCTCTATAGATTGCTTCTGCAAGCTTTAATCTAGAGTGAATAAGACCTATGTCTTGTTTAGGAGTCTCAATTCCTTTTTTGCTCTTTTTTTGGAAAGCGTGCAAGATCACCACCACTTCAGTGTATTTGACTGTATACACCGTTCTGAATGTCCCGTCGGCATGATCTCTCCAGAGCTCCATAACCTGAGCTCCGCCAAATCCGCTCAAAGATTTCGCATTTTTTGGAGTTTTCCCTTTTTGAACCTGGAAGAGCCAATGTCCAAAATCTCCGACCACATCTTCGGGCATCTCTATAAAATCGCGCTTCGATGAAGCCACCCAAAGAAGAGGTCGTAAATCGGACGTCTCACTCATTTTCTTTGATTATACTAATATCGTGATAATTTTTCCACATAATCGTAACAGCCTGTTTATGAGTGCGTCAGGTTTTTTACCTTGCAATTCCATCCCAGGGGCATATGCATCCACTTTGAATCCAATGGACAGCAATTAAAAAATTTAGTACATCCTCTGGTAGGGACTAAACTATAGGAGTAACCCTATGTGTTCTCAGATGGAATACTCAATTTTTTTAGCTCAAGTGGTGGGCTGCTACGCCTTTGCCTTGAGCCTTGCATGGATTGTCCATGCGCAACGATGCAGAAAGACGATGCATGAGTTTTTGAGCAACCCAGCCTTGGTCACCATTTCTGGTGGGCTGAGCATTTTGTTTGGCTTGTTGATTGTGTTGACTCATCCTGTTTGGGTTTCTGACTGGCCTGTTGTGATCACGATCACAGGTTGGATCTTGCTCTTGCAAGGCTTGATGAGGATCTTCTATCCAGATTCGTTTGTGAAAGGGATCAAAGATCTCATGGCAGGCAAGGGATTGAATCTTCTTTGCTGGGCATGGCTCCTTGTTGGCGCCTACTTGATCTGGGCTGGCTTCTTCAGAGGCTAGACCATTGATGAGCACCCCCGCTTTTCCGAACCGTATCTTGGGTTCTCCATGGAAGAAGGTCCTGTTAGGGCTGGGGTGCTTTGCGGTGTGTGTGGCTGCCTTTATCTGGGTGCGCCACACGCGCCACTTCGTCTGGACGAACGACGCTTTTATTGACGGCTACCAAGTTTCCATCAGCTCTGATGTGGAAGCAAGAATCATCACGCTCTATGTCGACGAAGGGTCGATCGTGAAACAGGGTGATTTGCTCTGCCAGATTGACGAGAGCATTTTTAATGCCCAAAAACAGGCGGCTGAAACCGAGGTGGCTCTTTTGCAAGAGCAGGTAAAGCGGCAAAGAATCGAGTTGGAAAAACTGCGCGACTTGTACTTAGTCGCCCTACCTCAGTACGAAAGCGAAATTATCTCTTACATCGAATTTGACCAAGTCGAAAAAGATTACCGCCTTGCTGAGGCTCAGTTCAAAGTGGCTGAGGCAAGTCTTACCAACGGGATTGCCAAACTCGGCGTCATTGTCGAGTGGCTCAGGCACACAAAAGTGCTCGCCCCTCGCGACGGTGCGATCTCGAAGCGGTGGGTTGTTGCAGGGGATGTGGTACGTATCGGCCAACCGTTGTTTGTTTTAACCGATACCGATCATGTATGGGTGACGGCCAATCTCGAAGAGACAAAAGTACAGCACCTAACTCAAGGTGACCCTGTCTTTATCCACGTCGATGCGTATCCCGACCGAACATTCATGGGCTCTGTTTATGTTGTCAGAGCGTCGGCGGCGTCCCAATTTTCTTTGATCCCTCCCGATAACGCGACGGGCAATTTTACCAAAGTCGTTCAGCGGGTTCCTGTCAAAATCCTTCTCGATCATGTGCGCAATAAAAGCGCTCCCTATCTGTATCCCGGTATGTCGGTGGAAGTTGATATTAAAATCCGATGACGCCATCTATCCTTGGATTCTTCTCGTCAATGTCTTAGTCGTGACGTTTTTGGCTGTGTTCTCGGCCTCGATCACGATGATTGCAAATAACTCAATCACGGGTGAACTTGCCTTAAGCAATCCCAAAGAAGTGTGGCTCACAACGCTGTATCTTCTTGGCGCCAATACAACGGTCCCTTCTGCTAATTGGCTCTCAGAGCACTTTGGGTTTAAGGCGATGTTCATTATCGGTATCGTGGTGTTTAGTGCAGGGAGTTTACTTGCTGCTGTAGCAAGCAACTTTTGGATGATTGCGCTGGCTCGCTTTGCCGAAGGGCTAGGTGCTGGGTTTATTTTCCCAGTGGGTCTTGCAATTTTGGCGCAGAACTTGCCGAAAGAATCCCTTGCGCTCGGATTCAACCTGTACATCGGCGCTGCCTTCGGAGGGGGGCTGGCAATCGGCCTACCCCTTGCGGGTTATTTGACGCAGTTTCATAGTTGGAGAGAGGCGTTTTTGCTCGCCGCTATTTTAGGCGCGCTTGTTGCTGTAGCCACGTGGGCCGTCCAACGAGAACATCGCCCTGGCGTCAAAGAGCGCTTTGATTTTTTTGGTTTTCTCGCCTTTGTCACGTTCATCGCATCGCTCTTGATCGGCTTGACTTACGGACCCATCCGATCGACAGATGAAGGGTGGCGATCGCCCTGGATCATCGGCTGTTTTGTCACGGCGCTCGCCTCGCTTCTTGTGACCTTGTGGATTGAAAAAAGGCATCCCAAACCCGTGATGCCTCTAGAGCTACTTGGCAACCCAGGTTTTGCTGTGGGCGCCGCAACAGTTTTTCTCTTGGGCACCTCTGTGTTTGCCAGCGCTACCATTTCGATCGACTATATGGTCAACGCTTTGCAATATGAAAAGTATGTGAGCAGTAAAATAGGGTTGTCGTACGGGTCGACACTGGCCTTGAGCTCTGCTTTTGCCAATTTCGCGATTAAAAAAGTGCCTGTTCCCGTGTTGACGTTTTCGGGTCTTACGTTGCTTGTTGGTAGCTATTTTCTCAATAACATCATTGATCACAATACGGGATTGCAGCAGCTGAGTTGGATTATGGCTCTACGCGGGACGGGACTCGGGCTTGCCTTGGGTCCCACGACGATCCAAGCCATGCGCGCTGTTCCTGAGCATTTGGCGACAACGGCAGCAGTGCTCTTGACATTCTTTAGACAAGTAGGTGGCACCTACGCAGGGGCAATGATCGGCATTCTCACAGTGCGCAGAGCGATCTTTCACACGGCTCGCTTCAGCGAGCCGGTGAACGAGCAATTGCCAGGGTATCGCGATGCCTTTGGTCGCATTGCGAATCGTTTCTACAGTGAGGTCTCAGGAGAGCAGAGCATGCACCAGGCAAAAATCGCTTTGGTCAAAAACATCGAAAATCAAGCCTACATCCAGGCTCTCAATGACGCTCTGATCTTTCTCGGCTACATCACGATTGCCGTCGGTCTGATTCTGCTCATCATCAATCTTCGCGATTGGTACAATATTAAGCCTTTGGAGTCGAAAGATGGATAAAATTTGGACCACGCCTGTCTCATGCGCCATTCTCAACGAGCGCTCGTCGAACACACTCACCTCGCATCTCGGTATGGAATTTACCGAAGTGGGACCCAATTTCTTGGTTGTGACGATGCCGGTTGACGCGAGAACTTTACAGCCCGATGGCATTTTACACGGGGGGGCTACGGCAGCTCTAGTGGAAACCGTGGCAAGCGTTGCGGCAAACTATTGCCTAGAACCAGGCTATGGCCCTGCCGTTGGTCTTGAAATCAATGTCAATCACATGAAGGCGATGCACCCAGGAAAGGTGATTGCAACGGCTACGCCTTGCCATTTGGGCCGAAGTACGCAAGTGTGGGATGTAAAGGTAAAAGACGAAAGCGGAAGGTTGATTGCTGTGGGAAGAATGACGATGTTCGTAATAAGAAAGACTGAGGCCTAAAAGGCCCCAGTCTTATTGAGCCGCTTACCGATTGTAGAAGCCGCCGCGCTCGCCGCCACCGCGGAAATCGCGTCGTTCGCCACGGTTACCATCTCGGTCGCCGCCGCCCCATTCACGACGTGGACGGAATTCACCGCCACCGCCAGAACGTTCACGTCGCTCGCCGCCGCCAGCGCCGCCACCCATTGCTGGACGGTCGCGTTGTTCGGTGCGTGCCCAATCGATCACAAGCGTTTTGCCTTGGAAGGGCTGGCCGCTCAGTGCTTCTTTCGCTTTGCCTGCTGACTCTTGCGAATCCATGCGGACGAATGCGAAACCTCTTGATCTCCCAGAAAAACGATCCATCACGATCTTGACATCTTCAACCGTGCCATACGTTCCGAAAAGTTCACGAACTTGATCTTCAGTGGCATCATAATTGAGATTGCCTACATACAGTTTTTGATTCTGTTGATTCATTGAAATATTCTCCAAAAATAATAAAAAGACCCAAACGAGCTACGGCCAAATTTTCAGGGATGAAAAGACCAAGACAAGCTTCAGGACTACATTAAGCCGCCTTTATTAGCTGCTTATGGCACTAGCATACCAAGAGTGTGTACATCCCGTCAAAGGGGAATTCATATACATTTTTACAAGTTACTTATTATTAATGATTTATAAAAAACTGTTCGAATGGAGGCATCTACTGTATACTGGGAGACATGGAACTTCCGTCACCTGGCAAAGCAGAGAGTTTACGAGTGTGGATGGAAAAACTGGGGATCCAAGAGGGAGACCTAGTGGAGAAGTTTATTTTAGGCTCTGGGAAGGGTGGGCAAAAGGTCAATAAGACGTCGTCGACGGTCTATTTGAAGCACACCCCTACAGGGGTCGAGGTGAAGTGCCAGGAGACGAGATCGCGTGAAATGAACCGTTTTTTGGCAAGGCGGCGCCTTTGCGAGACCATCGACGAGCAGCGCAATGCTGAGCAAAGCGCTCGGCGGCAAGCGATCGAGAAGATCCGCAGACAAAAAAGGCGACGTTCTAAAAAAGCGCAAGAGAAAGTGCTCGCTGCGAAGAAGCGGCGTTCCGAAGTAAAGCAGCAACGAGAAAGGGTTCGATGAAAGCAGAAGAGGCAATCCGCCGTTTATATCCCGATAGTTCGAAACGCACTCTCCAGAATTGGTTGCGATCGGGGCGCTTTACCGTAGATGGAAGAGTGTTAAAGCGATTTGACGAAGAGTTGGGCGATCAAGATGTTGTGGTAGCAAAAGAATCATGTAAAGCGCCCAAAGTGCCTCATCTAAAAATTTTATATGAAGATCGTTCTATTGTCGTGATTGACAAGCCGGTAGGACTTCTCAGCGTGCCCCTTGACGAAGATGTCGCGCCGAAGCGCCATGCGTTGGGGCTTTTGCGTGAGTGGCTCCGTTCAGACGATATTTTTGCCGTTCATCGGATCGATCGGGAAGCGTCGGGTGTTTTGCTCTTTGCGAAAGGAAAAAAAGCGGCTTCCGTATTAGGAGACCGTTTTGAGACGCACGATCTAAAAAGGGAGTATCTTGCGATCGTTGAGGGGCGTTTGAAGCAAGGGGCAGGGGTATGGGATACACCGCTGCTTGAGCTGCCCTCATTTCGTGTCGTTCCTTCGACGGAAGGTCGAGAGGCCATTACCCATTTCCAAGTGATTCGAAAGTCTACCAAATACAGCTATCTCCGTGTTTTATTGGAGACAGGGCGTAAGCACCAGATACGAGTGCATTGCCAACAAGCAGGGCACCCGATTGTCGGTGATGAGCGCTATGGAGCCAAGGACAATCCATTCAGGCGCCTGGCTTTGCACGCCCACACGCTTAGCGTGGTGCACCCATTGACGGGCAAGATGATGACGTTCACAGCGCCTTTGCCCAAGTCGTTTTTAGTCCTTGGATTTTCAGAGGTTTGACGCAGCGTAGGTGATTTGATAGAATCACGCTTCCATGGATTTTACTCAGTTTATCAACCATTTCGTCGCGCTCCTTGTCATCGCTAACCCGCTCTCTGCCCTTTCTGCTGTGCTGCGCATCACACAGAATCAGACGCTGGAAGAAAAACGGCGCACGGGGCTTGTGTCGGCATTTGCCGTCGGTGTTATCCTATTAGTATCGACGTGGATTGGGGCGCCTCTCTTAATGATTTTCGGCATCCGTTTGCCGGCATTTCAGGTTGCAGGCGGTATTGTGCTATTTCTCATGTCGATGTCGATGTTGAACGCTGAAGAAAGCCCCATGAAACAAACTGCGGAAGAGCAAAAGGGGCGGGTACATCGAGACAGCGGTGCGATCGTACCACTGGCTATCCCGATCATCGCGGGACCTGGTTCAATCAGCACGATCATCGTCAGCGTCAGCGATTTTCCCGGGGTTTTAAATCAAATCATGTTGTCGATATCGGCCCTGCTCGTTGCACTTGTCATCGGCCTGATTCTGTATAGCGCAAGCCACCTCGAGAGGATTATGGGGCAAAGCGGCATCAACATTGTCAATCGCCTGGGTGGACTTATTTTAGCCGCGATATCGATCCAGACAATTGCCAATGGCTTTATCGGACTGTTCCCAGCCTTGAGTGTTGTTCGTTAGCTCCTTGGAGAGCTGAGCG
>JBDKJI010000082.1:0-7575 GCA_039796655.1 Chlamydiota bacterium
AACCCCGGGATCTTTCGCGTTGCCCAAAACCAATTTTTGAGTCACGAGGGGTATATCTTTAATTGAACAAGATCGACAAGCGCTCTTTCTTTGACAGACACGAGTTTCACAAGTCGATTCGCCTCCAAGATTGTATCCAATCCTTTGCGAAAATAGCCAGGGCCAAATTGCCTTGCTTGAAGCGCTCTTTTATCAATGGTTTTGGGCCACATCTTGGGAAGATATGTCTCCCAGGTGTCTCTGGGTACATTCTCTTCAATCAAAAGCGCTAATTTGAGTCCTGTTGTGAGGACGCTTTGCATCGCCGCTAAAAAGAGCATCAGTAGCCCCTCTTCAATCGTTTCGTGCTTAGCCTCCCAGACAATATTTTCGGCAATTTTCCACATCGTCTCTTCACGCTTAGGGGGATTGATGATCGCTGCGATGTCCGAGCGATCGATGTGAGAGCGATCGCCAACATAGGCGATTAGCTTATCGATCTCGGCAAAACTTGAACCTATGAGTAAACCGACAAGGTCGGGTTCTATGCTTTTGTAAGCGTCGCGGATGTATTGCTGGATCGTAAAGCCAAGTCGCTTTTCTTTGTCCCACGGCTTTTCATCGCTGAGATCAAAGATAAGTCCCACTTTTTCCACATGCTTGGTCAAGGGCGTCTTGCCATTTGCGCCGAGTAAGATGTGGGTTTCGGTGCGCGCTAAGTAAGGGATGATTTGTTCGACATGTTGTTTCGATAGTTTGTCAGCATCGTCGATCCATACCGATATGCGCCCTGCGCTGAAGAGAGTTGCCGCCTGGAGCGCGCCGAGGATTTCTTCAATAGGAGCCTGACCGCTGATCTGCTCTGTGTAGGACTTCATGCAAGGAGCTAAAAGACGGGCGCGTTCTTCGGGATTGGCGATGACGAGGCACACCGAGTGGCTTTGGGCAGCTTTGACAAATCCAGCGGGTGAATCAACTCTCACAGGCCCCACAAAAATTCGGTGCGGATATCGACAGATTCGTGAAGAGCAAGGTGCACAGGACAATCGGTAGCAGCCTTTTCAAGGCGCGCCCTCATTGTATCGTTGGCCGGTAGCTTCGGACATCGAATCCGAAGGACGATCGCAGAGATACGTCTCGGCTTATCTTGCGACATCGTTTTCGTCACTTCTGCGCTTGCCTCCGACATGTCAAAGTGAATGACGGCTGCCGTCTGCCGCATAATGGTCAAAGCGCACGAACCTAGACTAATGGCCAAAAGATCGGTGGGTGAAAAATACTTCCCTTCTCCCCCGGTTTCTTTGGGAGCATCCGTTATTAGCGCCACTCCCGAAGAGTGGACGGTCTTGGTCAAAAAACGACCTTCACACGAGATTTTGTATGTGCTCATGTTGCGCAGTATACCAATTTCTGGACAAAATAGAAGCAAAACAAGTACGATTGCTGCCGGACAAGTCCTTATGTTTTTTAAAAAAAAGCAACCAGCTTCAGAGCCACGCGCTTCGACACTTCATGAACGAATTTTGACCGCCGAGGGGCGTCGTCGCAAGCTCAAGGCTGCGCAGCAGGCGCCGAAGAAGAAGTCGGGGCCTGGGAAATCTTAAGTCTGTTTTCTATGAGCTCTTTTGCCAAGGTGCGGTAATCTTGCGCTCCGTTGCATGAGGGGGCGTAGTGGGTAATCGGCTTGAGATGTAGCGGCGCTTCGGCAAGGCGGATGTTTTCCCGAATCACCGTAGTACAGACCTTGCCCTCAAAACGGCTTCTCAATTGCTCGAGCACCTCGGACGAGTGCCTCGTTCGGAAGTCGACACGGCATGCCAAAATCCCCGAAATGTCAAGGTGAGGATTGAGTCTTTGTTTGACGAGATTGATCGTTTTTAATAGTTGGACAAGGCCGTGGAGCGCCATCACGTGCGCCTCAACGGGAACTAACACTTCGGCCGCCATCGTGAGCGCGTTTAAGGACAAAATCCCGAGCGTTGGCGGGCAATCGATCAACACAAAGTCCCAGGGGCGATCCGGAAGCTTCATCAACTTATTTTTCAAGATGCTTTCAGAGGCTACTTCATTGGCAAGGGCTTTTTCGATGCCAGAGAGAAGGGGCGACGAAGGGACGATATGCAGATGCTCAACAGTGGTCTTTTCGATAATGTCTTCGAGCTTTTTATCCTCTGTGAACACTTCATAGAGCCCTTTGCCTTTATCTTTAAATCCGTACCAGTGGGAAGCGGAGGCTTGAGGGTCCAAATCGATCAGCAAAACTTTTTTATTTGCCTCGGCTAGTGTCGCGGCTAAGTTGACTGCCGTTGTCGTTTTCCCCGACCCACCCTTTTGATTCAAAATCGCTATAACCCGCATGTGCCCTCTCTAATCTGCCTATATAGAAGAAGGTCGAATGTTTGTGCAAGAAAAATTTGAATTGGTTCCTAATTTTCAATGTCGTGATATGCTACATGGACAAAGTAGACGGAGAAGCACATGTTAAATATTGATTTGAAAGGCAAGCGCGCTTTTGTGGCAGGGATTGGCGACGACCATGGATTCGGCTGGGCGATTGCAAAAATGCTCGCTGAGGCTGGCGCCGAGGTTATTATTGGCACATGGGCTCCCCTTTTCAATATTTTTACGACAGCTTGGAAACAGGGCAAATTCGATACTTCGCGCCAGCTGTCTGATGGCACCTTGTGGGACTACGCGAAGGTCTATCCAATGGACGCTATGTTTGATCGACCCGAACATGTGCCCGAAGCGACACGAACGAACAAGCGCTACATCGAGCTGCAGGAGTACACCTTATCCGAGGTGGCGGCCGCAGTTGAGCGCGACTTTGGCAAGATCGATATTTTGGTCCATAGTTTAGCAAACGCCCCTGAGGTGAAAAAGCCCCTTTTAGAAACATCGAGACAAGGCTATCTCGACGCTCTCAGTTCATCGGCGTATTCATTTGTCAGTTTGCTTGCGATGTTCGGGCCGATTATGCAAGAAGGGGGCGCAGCCCTCACCTTATCCTATATCGCTGCTGATCGAGTGATCCCAGGCTATGGTGGAGGCATGAGTTCTGCCAAGGCTGCTTTAGAAAGCGATGTAAGGACGCTGGCGTTTGAAGCGGGGCGTAAATGGAAACTGCGGGTCAACGCAATCTCAGCTGGGCCGCTGCGCAGCCGCGCTGCAAAAGCGATCGGCATGATTGATCGGATGATTGCCTACGCTCACGAAAACGCACCCTTAATGCGCGATCTCGATGCCGATGAAGTGGGACAAGCTGCGGCGTTCTTGCTTTCGCCTTTGGCATCGGCAATCACAGGCGAAGTGCTGTTCGTCGATAACGGCTTGCACGCCATGGGCATGGCAGTTTCACCCACAAACGGGGTTTAAAAAAAGTTTCCAATCATATGCCTCGTAGAGACGCGCCCCCTTGGCTTCTGTCTGAAGGGGACGATTGCCCCGGGTAATATGGCCACAGTAACCCGAGGCTTGTTCAAATCGAATTTCAATAGCCAGAGAGGAGCTGTGAATGGTCAGTTGGTTGTGGATAGCAAAGAGCGTCCCTTTTTTACCCTCAACGAAGATTGAAATATCAAGCGCCCAATCGACAAACACGTAACTCTCGCCAGCTGGCACTGTCAGTTGTAGCGTCATTTCATCGATCTGTGCCCAGTGGGTAGACTGAGGTGCTGTGAGGTGGTGCATAGAGTCTGCGCCTTGCCAAAATACATGCAATGATCCATCGACGATGATCTCGATTGGACTATCACTCACCGTATCGGTCGCGCACGGCAAGATAAGGGCAGCCAAAAGGTGTTCTCTTTGCGGCGTTTTATGCCTCGCAACTAAAGGCGTTGCGTGCGCCAAGACCATCTCAAGGGCCGAACTTGTCAAATGCCCTTTTGTCTGGGTATACGGCCCGACACAGAGAAGTTGTAAACTTCTGTTGTATCGAACGCCATGCAACGTTTGTTCATGCATCGCCAATTGCCGAGTGATCAGCGATTCGAAGAACATACCGCGATCCGTTGTAACTAAACAAGTCTCCCGCTTGTGTCGGCAAGCAGCGAGTCGGTTTATCCAGATGGGATCGACGTAGCGCTGCTGCTCTGCGTACGAAAGAGCTCGCTCGACGCTCTTTGTCACTTCAGCTTTGAAAGAGGTGTCGAGGACATGCCCAAACTCTTGCAGAAGCATCATAAAAACGGGCGCGATCTTTAATGCGAGACACGGATCCCACGTTTTCGGGTATTCGTGCAAATAAGTTGGGAAATTGCCTTCGACTGTTTGGAATGGGAGCAAACGGGCAATGATGTCTTTGGCAGTGAGAATGGTCTCTGCTGTTTTTTGTTTGCAAAGAGCGAGGGCAAAGCATGCATTTTCAAAAACAGGGATTGTATCTAATCCCGCTTCGTCTTGAGCAGAGTAATGCAAAAAACCGGTGCGAGGACTCAGACGACTACGACCAAAGGCAACAGCGAGATCAACGACTTCCGATTTCACAAGGCCACCATCTTCTGCAGCGCCGCAATGATCCCCTGTTCACGCACATCGGGAGCTATTAGATGAGCCACTGCCTTTAAAGACGCCGGCGCATGAGACATCGCAATCCGGCGATCGGCAGCGAGAAGGAGACTCATGTCATTTTCATCGTCTCCGGCTGCAATGACCACGTCCCCCTTCTGGCCCAGCTGATCGATCGCGTGGGTGAGGGTCGCTCCTTTGGACGCTTGCCGATCTGAAATGAGCAAGATGTGATATGTCTCATGAAAAGGATCGCGGATCGACGTCGCATGGAATAAGCCAGCGCGAGCCAGACGAGAGGCCAGCGCATCGATGGCTGACTTACTTCCGAAACATTTGGCCATAGGGAAGCCCGATTGAATCACCGATGCATAGTCGCTCACTGCATGCCACGATTCTTTCTGGCGCGCCTGTAAACTCTGTAAATAAGCGCGATCTTGGCTAGAAAACCGCGAAGGACGCCAATAACACAGATCCCCGGCTTCAAACCCATTGTAGATCACATAGTCAAGACCCGCTTCTGTTGTATGTGATTCTAACGCAAGAATGGTCGCGGATGGTAAATATCGTTTTAAACAGACCTCTCGATGGGGCATCTCAACTGCCACTGAACCATTTTGCGCAATCAGCAAAAAAGGAAACGGGAAAACCTGTAAAGGCTTGCTCGCAAAGGTAACAGAGCGGCCCGTCGCTATTGCAATACGCCACTCTTCTTCCGTCAATGTCTTGAGATACGAAACAACAGAGGCGGGGATCACATCTTGCTCTGCCGTGATCGTCCCATCAATATCGAGCGCTATCCAACCTCTAGTTCTCATGGAGAGAAAGTGTATCTTGGACAAGAAGTTCTTGGCAAGAATATACCTTTTGATTAAAAATGTTCAGCTCAACACAAACTCCCAGGAGGATCAATGCATATTCAAGCAAAATTTAACTCAATAGCCGAAAGAGCCGCCGACAATACTTATAGTTGGGTGTCTTGGAACAACAAAATGAGCATTTCAGACAGCGACAAGAAAATTACGCGTATTGTAAAGCTTATTTTTGGATCGCTTTCGTTACTTATCACGTTTCCTTTAATGCTTGTATTTAGAGCTGTGCATGAAGGATTTGTAGATAATTTCAGGAAAGTCAAAGAAGCAAAAAATCGTGCGCCTGTATTGGAAGAGACCATCAAGGTGGCTGTTATGATCCCATTTCTCATGATTGGTGCTGTTGTTGGCAGCCTAGCTGGCCTGTGTACAAGACGCCATGCACCACGGTCTTTGAGTGACTCAACTGAGTCCAGGCTACGTGAGCGTTTGCGATCCACTGCACCACAATCTTATGGAGCCCCAAGTGCTTCCTCCGCGCCTGCTTTCCAACCCTATGGACAGCCGGGTGGTTACGCCCCCGCGCCTGCTTTCCCAGCCTACGGACAGCCGGGTCCTTACGCCCCCGCGCCTGCTTTCCCAGCCTACGGACAGCCGAGTGGTTACGCTCCCGCGCCTGCTTTCCAGCCTCTAGGTTCTCCGCAAGAATAAGGCTCAGCTGATCAACGGTCGCGCGCTTCTTGCGCGCGACCGCAAAGCTCTGGTTAATAATAAAGCTTATCGTCCATAATTGGCGGCATGCTACGCCCATTTTTTGCAGACGCCGTGTTGCTTTTCGACGCTACGTCAGAGCTCACGCAGCCAACTGATTTCGGCATTTTATTTCTTAAAATGCTTGTGTCGCTTGTGTTACTCATCGCCCTCATGCTCATGACTGTATGGGCGCTCAGACGCTTAATTCAACACCGTTTACAAAGGGGAAATGATATGCAAGCAATCCAGGTCCTAGAAAAAAGGATGCTGAGCCCAAAAACCACCTTGTATTTAGTTGAAATTGACAAGAAAAAAGTTCTCGTCGCTGAATCACATCTTGAAATCAAACAGCTCGCGACGCTTGAAGAGCATGGTGAATAACAGACGGGCTCTTTAGATTGCATCGGGGTTGCATGCACACGGCGATAAAAAATGCGCCCTCTGCCTGCCCTGTCCGAAAAGCTGAGGCTACATACCTTGCGCAAGACTCATCAGTGTAGCAACAGTCATAGGCTCTTGTTGTTTGGTGCCACTTGACCTCTAATTGGCCGACCCGCCGACGCGCTGCAAGGGGACTCACAAGGCCAGAGAGCACTGCTGCCAAAATAGCCATGCAGAAAAAGGGCGTGCGGACAATATTCCAAACCGCCTTGATGAAAGGTGTGAACCTTTTCTGGATCCATACTGCCCTCAAAGAAAGAATCGCCATGGTAGTTTGAGCCACTAAAAAAAGAGCGCCGAAAAGAGGAATAAAAAGCCCAATGAGAATGCATTTACGACGCGTGACGGAGGACTCTTCTGGATCGTAGCAATCACCCGACTTTAAGTGCACAATGTCATTAAAAATCAGCTCACCGCCATTTTTAGCGCGATACGTGATTTGCATGGGAGCCCATCCAGAAGGGGTCATGTACACCAAAACCTGTTGATCGATGCAATCGTCGTTTCGATGTCTTCTTCTGTGTGCGCTGCTGATAAAAACCACGACTCATAGCAAGAAGGGGGAATATAAATGCGCTCCTTGAAGAGGTGGTGAAATAAAGATCGGTATTGTGCGCCGTTGATGCGCGGAGACAAAAGGGCTCCAACGCGGCTTAAGGGCATTTTACATGAAGCAAATAGGTCGCTTTTCGCTTGGAGTTCGTTATAAAAAGAGGGCGCTTGGATAAGCTTTAACGTCTCATACCCCGCCCTCATGGCGACAGGATTGCCGGAGAGAGTGCCTGCTTGATACACAGCTCCGAGCGGCGACAACCAATCGAGAATCTCCGCTGGTCCACCGACAGCTGCCACAGGAAATCCGCCACCAATGATCTTGCCTAAACAGATCAGATCGGGAATGACCTGGTAGAGCCCGACGGCCCCTTGCAACCCCAAACGAAATCCCGTAATCACCTCGTCATAAATGAGTAAAGCGCCACTTGCTTTTGTAACAGCTCTGCAGGCTGCAAGAAACCCTTCTTGCGGGAGCACAACGCCTTGATTGGCTGCGACGGGTTCTAAGATCAAGGCAGCAATGTTT
>JBDKJI010000083.1:0-4275 GCA_039796655.1 Chlamydiota bacterium
ACTTTAGGTAAATGGGTGGATTGTTCTGATCCGTCTCAAGTATTAGATATTACGAATTATGTAAGCCGTATAATGAGCCGTTTTTTATCTAATTCGAATATTGGTTCGATGATCAATAAAGTGACCAAGATGATGATGGACTCTGAGTTCGCGAGGCTGAAAGGCAATCCGCAGGCGGCATTGTTTGTCTTATTCACATTGCTCAGTTTTTCGGGTCGCGATGACGACTACCAGAGCCAGTTGATGGGTTATGGCCGGATGACCAAGTTTTTATCGCAGCAGACGAAAAATGTGGACGATATATTGCAGAAGTGGAACGACCCAGGGACATTTACGGGTACACCTGTTGAGGCAGCTCGGCAAAGAGCGTTAGACTGGGCAAAGAAGATGGAAGCGTTGTTGAAGGATATGGACAACAATCCTTCGGCAGATGACATCGAGCCTCAAGTGAAGAAAAACATTATCGATATGCTGAATACGAAAGGGACTGGCGAAACAAAGACGCTTAAAGAATTGCTCGATACGGGTGATGCAGAAGGTCTTCGAAGATCGCTGCAAAGTATGCAAAAAGACAAGGCGACAGCAGGCGGTGGTGGTTCAACGATCACGAACGCGTTGACGAACTTAAGCAAGATCTATACTGACCAATCTTCGGCGGTATCGACGCGCATTTCGGCGGTCAGTGCTTCGTCACAGCAGATTTTAAACTCGTGGAAAGGTTACACCGATTCGCTGCTTGAGCAGTTAAGAAATGCGGTGAGTAAGCAACACGTTGGTTAATAAATAAGGTAGATTAAAGGGTTACGTATATGACATCGGCAACATTCTTAGAGCAACATATCGCAAGTCAAATGCTTGCTGCAAGGGCGGGTGTTGGACTGGCAGCTTACGGCAACTCAAGGGGTACCTTCGGTGTAGGGTCTGTATCGGCAATTCACGGTGTTGAAGGTTTGCCTCCAGCAAGTCCAGCGGATCAACTGGCTTGGTCTGTTTTGACCGCCATTTCTGCTAAGGATATGATCAATGGGACCGATGCTAATTCGCGCTTATATTATGAGCTGATTCAGAAGGCGCTCCATAGTCAAGATCCTCCCTTAGATCCAAAGATCGCTGCGATTGCCAATGAGGCAATCAATCGCTGGTTTAGTGATAGCAAGAGTTTTGCTCAGTGGTGGAGCGGTGTTTTAAAAACAGGATTTGATGGGAAGCCGATCACAGCTTGGCTGACGTTGCATCCAGGTGTTGTTGCTGCAAATCCTCAGGGAAGCGTGCGGGACCGAATCAATCAGGCTGCTGCAGTGGCCTATATGTTCGCTGATATGGCGTCATTAGGTTTGCCTGATCAGGGCGATCCCTTTTTTAGTGTGTTTCCTCAAGAATCATGGGAATCGCTTGGGGCAAGAGCTGCTGAAGCCATTGCCATGCAAATCTGGTTGGACAAACCGCAACCGGGGGCGTTCATATTTATTTTTGGTGCGATTTGGCAGCGGCTGACGCCGGGGCCTGAATCAGGGCACGCCTGGCCGGCAAATATCAAGAATACAAGTTATTACAAGCAATTTTATAATGCACTCGACAATATTCAAAAAGCGATGCACGATCCTGACTTTTATTTTGGTGAGAAAAACCCAGCCACGGTAGCCGACGAATTCTTTGCGTTATTTGCTCTCGTGCGCTTTTAATTATTATTAATTAGAAGGGCCCTGGTTGCTTGGATCGGATTCTGGCGGCGGTGTTCTGGGAGCTCTGCCCAGTGTGGGTACCGCTAGTTCCTCGTCGGTGACTGAGAGGCGCTCTTTGAGCTCGCTCAATCCCACCTTGTTGTAGGTGTCTGTTCATAATAGGTAAAACCATGTTGTTGCGAAGTCGGGAAAACCCGTCGGGTTGGTGGTGAACTGACGCCGGCACTCTTGTGAAATATAAGGTCTAGCTTCTTCGAAGCTAGTATAATCAATCGTTGACATAACGTAACTAATTATAAAGAAAAAACCTTTAAACTTAAAAGAAAGATTACGCTGACAAGCCGCGGATGACCTTGGGTGCTCTGTGTCCTTCGATGCAGCCTTCTTCGATGATGATTTCGCGGATGGTGTTATCGGAGGGGACGTCGAACATGAGGTCGCGTAGTAAATTCTCTGCGATCATGCGGAGCGCTCGGGCGCCGGTGCCTGTTTCTTTGGCTTTTTTGGCCATCGCAAGGAGAGCTTCTTCGGTAAATTGTAGTTTGACATTTTCTTCAGCAAACAATGCGATGTATTGCTTGATGATCGCGTTTTTGGGCTTCGTGAGGATTTCAACGAGATCTTCCAATAGAAGCTCGTTGCAATTGGCGATGCTATTAAACCGGCCGACGAATTCGGGGATCATGCCGAATGAGATCAAATCTTCGGGTTCTACTTTGGATAGCAAATAGTTGGTCTCGTGGGCATCGAGCGCTTTTTTGGTGGCGGCGTCAAAGCCAATGGTGCTTTTGCCGAGGCGTTTTGCGATGATCTTATCGAGGTGGACAAAGGCTCCACCGACGATGAACAAGATATTTTGGGTGTTGACCTTGATGTATTCTTGGTTCGGGTGCTTGCGCCCTCCTTTTGGGGGGACGTTTGCAACGGTGCCTTCGACGATCTTGAGGAGTGCTTGCTGGACCCCTTCGCCAGAGACGTCGCGGGTGATCGATACGTTGGAGGTCGTTTTTCGGATCTTGTCGATTTCGTCGACGTAGATAATGCCGTTTTCTGCTTTAGCAACGTCATAGTCGGCAGCTTGGAGCAGGCGCAGGATGATGTTTTCGACGTCCTCACCGACGTAGCCTGCCTCTGTCAAGGTGGTGGCGTCTGAGATCGCAAAGGGGACGTCCAAAATGAGGGCGAGCGTTCTTGCGATTAACGTTTTGCCTGAGCCAGTAGGGCCAATTAACATGACGTTTGATTTGCTGTATTCGATGCCGCCGTCTTGTTTGGACAAGGAACGGATCCTTTTATAGTGGTTATAGACGGCGACGGCGATCGTTTTTTTGGCCGACTCTTGCCCGATGATGTATTCGTCGAGATGCGTTTTGATTTCTTTTGGTTTCAACAGCTTCATCTCGTACGAGACAGGCTTTTTCTGGATGATGTCGTTGCACAGGGCAACGCATTTGTCACAGATGTAGGAGCTGGGCCCAGAAATGAGTTTTTCGACGGCGTCTTCGGAACGGCCGCAGAAAGAGCACGCGGGTAGGTCAGTTTTTTTTGTCATGGGGTTGTGGCTGGGGTCAATTTTTCGCCGCCCAAAGAGCTAGTATGGGCTGGTTTTGCGATATGGTCGACGATGCCGTAGTTCAAAGCTGCATCGGGGTCCATATAGAAGTCGCGTTCGGAGTCTTCAATGATCTTTTCAACGCTTTTGCCGGTGAATCTTGCCATGAGCGACGAGGTAATTTTCTTAAGATTCAATATCTCGCGCGCCTGCAAGGCGATGTCTTCGGAGGTGCCCATGACCCCGCCGTAGGGTTGGTGGAGCATGATGCGGCTGTGGGGTAGAGCAAAGCGTTTGCCTTTGGTGCCTGCGGCGAGGAGGAGAGCTGCGATCGAGACGGCTTGGCCGATACAGTAGGTGTTGATGTCGCATCCTAAAAAGAGCATCGTATCGAGGATCGCAAGGCCAGCGGTGATCTGGCCACCGGCGGAGTTGATATAGAGGTTGATGTCTTTTTTGGGGTCTTCCATCTTGAGAAAGAGAAGCTGCGCAACGACGACGTTGGCCATCTGGTCGGTAATGTCCATCCCAATGAAGATGATGCGATCCTTTAGAAGGCGCGAAAAGATGTCCATGGACCTCTCGCCGCGGCCTGTATCTTCAATTACATAAGGTGTCAAAGACATACTCGTCCCTCCGTCTGCCTCAGTATACCGTTTCGGAGAAAAAAATCAAAAATAAGTGGGGAGACACCCTCTTATGCCACTGACTCATGAACAATTCTGGCAATTGTTTTCAACGTCGGATTTCTCTTTTTAGACAGAGCTTGTTGGATTGTCGATCGGGGTGTTTTTGTTTTTTTTGCAGCGCGTACTCGATTTACTTTCAAATAGGTGTCCAGAATTTCAATAAATGCCTCTGTGTCATTCTGAATCAAGCTTTCTAACAACGCGGTGCCTACTTTGTCGAAGTCTTTAAAAAATATTGTGGAGTCATATTTTTCTAGCTTCGCTTTTTTACTCACTTTGAGTATAGGCATATCGTTTAAGGAGAAGCCGCGCTTTTTTGATTTCCTTCTCTTGAGCATTTTTATGTCCTCCA
>JBDKJI010000084.1:0-2844 GCA_039796655.1 Chlamydiota bacterium
GCTCGATATTTGTTTGGGTAAGCCGGGTCACATTCAGGTGAAGGTGTTTGTCAAGGGTGTGTCAGCACACAGCGAAGAGGTCGATGAATTTTCTTTGATGCTGCAAGACAAGTCACCGGTAGTCATTTCCGATTTGCCTGAATTATCACCTCTTCGCCAGCTCGCTACCGCAAAGTGGTGGGGGATTGACGCTTTTCGCTTGAGGCATGGGGATGGTCTGGGGGTTCATCGATTTGAGATTGAAGTGGGAGGGCGTTCCGAATTATTTGAGCTCAAAAACACCGACTGGTTGGTGTGGAATGGGGTGTGTTGGGAAAAAATGGCTGAGCCTTGCGACATCTCAAAAGCAAAGTGCATTGCAAAGATGGGCACCGTTCAAGGGAAGCAGGTGACATTTGATGCGTGGGATGGCTCTGAACATGCACGCCTTGCGGTCTCGCAGGTGCAAGAGTCGTTGTTTAAAGTGCGTCCCGAAGAGCTTTTTGCATCGATCCGAATTCGCTCTGATAAGCAGATCAGCTGTCTGCTGGAAAAGCAGTGTCTTGTTTTGCGTGCCGGCGATTGGGTTTTTAAAGGAGATGCCAAGTGGAGGATTCTTCGCAAACCTGAAGAAAAGAAGGCATATGCAGAGGGGCGCATGGTAGGTGAGCTTTTTGTGTTCAATGAAGTCGAGGTAAGGGGCAATCAGAAGTTAGTTTTGGGACAGCTGTTTAACGCAGGGCGTACGCAGATCGTGCCGATCGAGGTGGTTATCCATGCCCAGAAAAAAGGTGGCCGTATTGGAGAGCGTATTGCACGAGGGCGATTGAAATGAGAAAATGGCTTTGGACTGTTTTAGTCATCATCACATCGGCAAGCCTCTTTGCTCAGATCGATAGCGAGCCGTCCTTCAATCAACGGATCGTACTTCTTAAAGATGAGCTGTCTGAAGCATTCGCTTCTGCAAATGCAATTGCAGCGGAGAAAGGCAGTAGTCAAGCTGACTATAAAGATGTGCTAGCAAAAGTACGCCGGATTCGCAAGGAGATCCAATTGCTTGAAGAGGCCTGGAAGAAAGAGGCAGCCCAAGAGAGCGATGCAGAGCCGTATGCTTTGTGGGACATGGGTGAGGCGACCTTATCGCAGCTTGTGATGGAGTTTGGTTCCACCGACTCTCTTTACGTCATTCCTCAAGAGCTCAGTGGCATGAAAATCAGCCTTTACGCAGGCATTCCTCTGCCTAGGGAGTCCTGGGAAGAGGCAATCGAGATGATTTTGGCTCAAAATGGGATTGGCGTAAAGCGATTGAACCCGTTTGTAAAGCAGCTTTACATCTTAAAACTCGATCCATCTGCGATTGAGGCTGTGATTTCGAAAGAAGAAGATCTTACTTTGTTTGGACCGCAAACAAGGCTGTTTTTTGTCCTCGCTCCGCCTGTGGAGCAACTCAAAGCGCTCCAGGCATTTTTTGAAAGATTTTCTGATCCTAAACAGACGCTAGTCCAAGCAGTGGGTTCGAAAATTGCCATAGTCTCGACAAGAGAAACTGTAGAGAAGCTTCTCGGGCTTTACCACGGTATTTGGGAGAATGAAATAGGAAAGCATGTGCGGATGATCAAATTAACGAAGATCACCGTCTCTGAGGCTGAAAAAGTATTAAAAGCTGTTTTTAATGATGCAGCATCCAAGGGGCGACCTAATTTTTACCCAGCAGGCCCCGACGAATTAGTCGTGCTCAGCTTGCCTCAAGGACTTGTTTTGGTTGGCGAAAAAGAAACCGTGGACCGCGGTGAAAGGGTGCTGCAGGAACTGGAAGCACAGCTTGAGGACCCGGGTGAGAAAGTAATTTACTGGTACACGTGTAAACACTCAAATCCTGAGGATGTGGCCAGTGTTTTAGAAAAGGTTTACGATTCTCTGGTTGGTTCCAACTTTGAGAAAAGGGCGGAAGTTCCGGCTGTGCAGGCGCCGCCTCCGCCACCCCCGTTTCCTACCTCTTCAACAGAGGCTAATCCTGTCCCAATGTATCCAGGGCAGAATACAATCTATAATCCCGTGTTGCCCGCAAACCCTGCCTTTATCCAGCCAGGTGTCATCGATAAACAAGGATCCAAAACAGCCTTTGGAAATTTTGTTGTCGACACGAAAACGACGTCGATCTTAATGGTGGTCAAGCGCGAAGAGCTACCCAAGATTAAGTCGTTGATTCGAAAAATGGACGTGCCTAAACGGATGGTTCAGCTCGATATCTTGCTTGTAGAGAAAAAATTGACGGATAGAAAGCAAATCGGGTTTAACTTACTTCAGATCGGGAAAAATTCAAGTGGAAAAAAAGAAGATTCGATTACATTTGATACGGGCGAAAAAGCAATTAACAAAGGCATTTTGAGTTACGTATTCAGTCGGCCCAGCGGTAAATGGCCGGCGATGGATATCGTCTTTAATTTCTTAATGGCTCAAGACGATCTTCGGATCAACGCAAACCCCACCGTTCTTGCGATCAACCAAACTCCTGCAACAGTGTCGATTGTGGAGGAGATCTCGATCAACAACGGCTCTTTTCCAATACAGACTGAGTCAGGCGTTTTGATTGAGCAATCGTACACGCGCGCCCAGTATGGAACGACGATTGTTTTAACCCCGACTGTTCATCTTGTTGACAATGAAGATGAATCCGATAAGGGTGGCTTTGTATCGCTTCAGACGAATATTGAATTTGATACAACCAAAGTCTCTTCGAACGACCGTCCGCCTGTGACAAGGCGTCATATCGAGAATGAAGTATGCGTAGCCGATGGTGAGACGGTCATTTTGGGCGGACTTCGCCAAAAAATAGATGAGGATTCTCGAGAGAAGATTCCGTTC
>JBDKJI010000085.1:0-6331 GCA_039796655.1 Chlamydiota bacterium
AAAGAGCATGATGACGACTTCCAACACTTTCGTGAAGACAATGATCGAGCGCTTGCTTAGCTTGTCTGCAAGAACGCCCGCGCCGGATGAAAAGAGCAAAAAGGGAATCACAAAGATAGCGCCGGCCAGAGACAAGATCGTGTTGGCTGAGGCAGCCCCTTTCACATGGATCAAAAGGTAGATGACAAGCAGCTTAAAGATATTGTCGTTGAGAGCTCCCAAAAACTGCGTGGCGTTCAGCAGATAAAAGGAGCGGTAGTTAGTTCTTGAAAACCAGCGCATCTCGCCTTGGGTGGGGGATTCTTTGCTACCTCAAGGTTACCGGCTCTTGGGGGCTCGTGGCAAGGGTTTTCGGGGCCTCTGGACACCTGCCACAAGACCTTGTATCCTCGCGCCATGCGCAAACTCTACCTAAGCCAGCGCTTGGACGCCCTCGCCGATGCGCTGGCAGCCGAACTCCAAAATGAACCCCTTACCCCCTTCACAAAGGCGCGTGTGTTCGTTCCGCATCCCGCTATGAAAGAGTGGCTTGCCCTCGAGCTAGCCAAACGTTTGACTTTGTTTTGTGGCATCGACCTCTCTTTTTTTGAAGAGGTTGCATCGATCGGGCCTTCTGATGTGGTCCCCCTGGTTTATCAGGCGATTAATGGGGTTGCAGAGTGCTCCGTTTATACTCAGGGCGATCCCCAGAAGAAGGCGTCGCTGAGTGTAGAGATCGCAAAAGACTTTGCTTTTGCGGCCAACCGTGGGGTGGCGCCGCCGTCCGATACGTGGCAAGGGCGCCTGTTTGAAGCGATCTTAACGGGAACTTCGTTACGCTGGCCTAAAGATGTGTTGGATCAGATGACGTTAGAAGGACGGGTGCATCTATTTGGCTTCGACGCAGTGACGCCGATGCATTGGTCTTTTGTGAACAAGGCAGACGAGCTAATTGTGTATCGCTTTTCGCCCACAACTGAATTTTGGGAAGACGTCAAAAGCGACGCCGAAGGGCGTCGCTTATCGTTGTATTGGAACAAAAAAGGCGCTCTTGCGGCGCAACAACAAGACCTCAAAAGCTACCTTGCCGATCGTCCCGCGCTTCTTGCCAATTGGGGCGCGCTCGGCAGAGCCGCTCTTGACGCGATAAGCTCTTTTGAGACAGAAGAGATTTACGCCCCTGTGACGTCGAGCGGCCTGGCTTTACATATCAAGCAAAGAGAGCTTCTCTACTTCGAGCGCGCATCGGTTTCCGATGCGACGCTGCAATTGATCAAAACGGGCTCGACCTTGCTACAAGAGGTCGAATCACTCCAAAGGCGCATCGGAGAGTACATCCGTGCCACAGACGCGCCCTTTTCCGACATTGCGATCTACACACCTCAGCTCGATCTCTATGCCCCGATCATCGAGTATGTGTTCTCTGACCCAAACAGGCCGATACCGTACCGCATCTCGGAACTCACAACCAAAAATAGTGATCTAACAGACCTCTTTCGTTTAGCAGAAGGTCCCTGGCATGGAGGGGAAATTGCGACTCTATTTGAGAACCCCCGGTTTATGGCGGCGAGGCAGTGGGACGAAAAGGGGCATGATCAAAGAGTTGCTTGGGTCAAAGAGATGTATCACCTCCGCAGCACGTGGGAAGAGGGTGCCGATCGTCTGCTTGAACAAATGACACGGTTAGAGCATGGGCCTAACCCCCATGCAAAAGGCCTGGGCCTTGTCGATGAACTCGAATCGGTGCTTGCAACGCTCGACGCGTTGCAAGCCACCGTGGCAAGTTGGCGCCATTTGGAAGAGACTCCGATTGGCTGGGCAGAGCGGTTGAACGCTGCGATCGCCGAGTTCTTAAATCCAGTCAATAGTGGAGTGCACCGTGATTTGGCACGCATGAGACATGTGGAAGAAGCGATCGGCCCCATTGTCATCCCCTTTGCGCTCGCCACATCGTTTTTAACCTCTTCGGTATCGCGCCAACAAAAAAACGGCTCGCTCCTCCATGGCGTGCGTGTGTACCCGTTGGAACTTGGGGCGATCTTCCCTGCCAAAGCGATGTTTGTCCTCGGCATGGATGACGAATCGTATCCCAGGCGAGTAGAAAAGTCTTCGATCGATGCTTGTATGAGAGTCCCCTCGTCGATGGACGAGGATCGCTACGCGCTATTGCAACTGTTACACCAAGCCGAAGATCGATTGCAGTTTAGCTACCGACACCTGTCGCCCGAAGATGGCAAGGCGCTATTGCCGAGCTCCCTGCTCGATGGGCTCTTTGAACACACCACTTCTGATGAACCTATGCATGAACCAGAAGTGCCCATGCCGCGTCTTTTTACTTGCGCGGCACCCCCGCCATACCAACCGACGACAGAACGCCTCACGATTGATATCAAAGACCTGATTGCCTTTGCCCGCAATCCGTGGAAAGTGAGTTTACGCTTAAATTACGGGCTGCGGTGGGATTACGACGATGAAGACTCTCTTCCGCTCACCAAGTATCGCGTCGCACAAAGCAGTATCAATTGGTCTCGTCCAGTTGCGATCGCCCAAGAGTTGAAAGGGCTGCCTCGAGGGCTGTATGGCCAAGCATGCTCGATTCGCCTCGATCAGCAGCAGCCTGTCTGCCACCAAATCGATCTTCTGGCGTGTGTCGACGAGACGCGCCACCTGCCGAGCGGCGCCATTGAAATGGCGCCAATCGTATTGGAAGAGTTGAATGTAGAGCTTGTAGGACGTCTTCGATACATACCAACGAGCGATAAGACAATTGCAGAAGGGTTAAAGCAATGGCCTGAGCGTCTCATCGTCTCTAGGGAACTTGCATCGTTGCAGAAGTTTGTCGAATATTATCTCCGCTGTAAACACACTCTGACCCCTCTGCATGGCACGTGGATCGATGCGCTTCTAAGAAGGTCGCCTGCCGATTTCGACGACAAGTGCCCTGCCTTTGGCCGAGAGACTGCGTGGGTGTACGAAAGACTTGAATTGCCTCCGATCGAAGTGCTGTTCGATGAGTGGCGCTGGCTGAGGGACACATTTGCCGAGCTCATCGAGGAGTACCCGACCAGAGCCGCAAAGCGAGGCAGCGATGCAGAGCTTTGATCCCCTCGCGCCTGAGTGCCCCCTCTGGGGGCCCCACCTTCTCGAGGCATCGGCTGGGACAGGCAAGACCTTTTCGATCGAGCACATCATCATCAGGATGATCCTGGCTGAAGTTCCGATCGAAACGATTCTGTGCGTCACATTCACGCGGGCTGCCGCGCGCGAGCTGAAAGAGCGCATTCGTCGAACCATCATCAAAGCGATCGCATTTCTAAAAGCACCAGGTGTTCCATTACCGTGGCTCTATCTCGCTAGTAGTGCGTCGAATGCGGTCGACCTGTTGGAGCTTGCTCTGGCGACATTTACGCAAGGCTCGATCTTGACAATCCACGCGTTTTGCCATCGGATGCTCCAAGAATACGCGTTTGAAGCCAATCTCTCTTTGGACGTAGCAGAAGAGAATCTCGAGCAAGAGGCTCGCTATTTTTTACGCCATGAGCTTGGTAAAGACGTCGTTGCGCCCGAGCAGCTCGCAGAGCTGCTCGGGGCGAACCTAGCCAGAGAGATCATCAAATCCCCCCTCAAAGAGCACGTCACGTTTGCGCGCCTGTTCAAGCAGTGGCAAGAGGCGCTTAGAACTTTCCCTCGCGCGTCGCACGAGACAATTGTCGCCGAATTTGCCATGATGAAGCCCCACTTCAAAGGGGCCAAAGAAGGGCTGGAAGAACAAGCAGCGGCAATCGGCAGAGCCATCGAGAATCCAGATAACGAAGAGCCGCTCAGAGAGCTACTTCGCCCTAAGATAGCCCTCTTCGATTTTATTGCCCCTGCGAATCGCAAAGTGAAAGCGCCTGCTGCATTTGACTTGCTTTTGGCACACATCGCGCCTGTTCTCGGTCCCATTCTCAAAAAAGGGCGTGATAAAAGCATGGTATTCAACGCCATCGTTGCTGCGTGGCATAATCGCAAGTCGAAATCGCATGTGAGAGCCAATCAATACGATCAGCTCGTTTTGCACATGGCACAAGCGGTGAAAATCGACGCATTTAAAGCGTTGGTCCAAAAGCGATATAAGGCTGTCATCATCGATGAGTTCCAAGATACAGATGCTGTCCAGTGGGAGATTTTTCGAGATTTATTTTTGGACGCCAAGGCGCTTTATCTCGTCGGCGATCCCAAACAGTCGATCTACCAATTCCGAGGTGCTGATCTCTACACGTACATGGCGGCTAAGCAGGCAATCGGCTCAAACAATTGGTATCGCCTCGATACCAATTTTCGATCATCCAAAGAGCTCGTAGTAGCGCTCAATGCCGTTTTTGAACCATTTGCATTTCCACTACCAAAAACAAACGAGACAATCCCTTATCACCCTGTGCAAGCAGGTGCCGCAGTAGAGCCTCTCGCCGATACGACGAAAGGAGCGCTCCACTGGATCATCCCCTCTGAACACAGCGACGACATTTTTTCCGACTCTCTTTTGCCTTACACTGTCTGCGAAATCGAACGACTCATGACCACCGGGCTGAAACCCGGAGCGTTTGCCATCCTGGTCAGAGATCGTCATGAGGCAAAACAAGTGGCTTCAATGCTCCGTTCACGGAGCATTGAAGCGACCCTGCGCAGCCGCGAGATGCTCGCGGCGACGCCTCTCTTTGCGGCGTTCATTGAACTCTTCGAGGCCATCGCTAGGCCCACCGATATCGGAGTGCAACAAATCGCCCTGCGAGGTCCTTGGAGCTATGACACAATGCCGTGGCGACGGTGGCATCAGGAAATCAAAGACAAAGGTCTTGCACCATTTTTCCGAGAGCTCCTCGACGGTAAGTCGTTTTGCTACGACAAAGACTGCCGCCAAATCATCGAAGAGCTTCTTGTGTGGGAACAAGAAGCAAGCTTTTCATTCACGCGCCTTATCGATTGGATGCGCCGTTTTCAGCACCTCGATACCGAAGAAGGGAAATATAGGCGCGTTGATGTGCGCAGCGATGCGGTGCATATCATGACGATGCACATGAGTAAGGGACTTGAATTCGACGTCGTCTTCGCTATAGGTCTGGCGACAATCTCCAAGCAGAGAAAGGTTGATGACACTGAAGAAATCAACGCTGAAAAATTGCGACAGTTCTACGTCGCTGCCACCCGAGCCAAACAGCGCCTTTATCTGCCTTATACCGACGTGAACGGATCGCCAATTGAGCTCTTTGAAAGACACAAAGTAGGCGCTCGTACAATCGATGCCGTAATCCCCCACGTTACAAAAGAGATTATCCAGACGCCCTTTGTGCTAGCGGCCAAAGAGGCGTGTCAGGCAGAAAAGACCCATTCTGAGACAGCCTGGCCTCAAAGGTCAGTGATAGCCTCACGCCTCTATTCGTTCACAACGCTGGCCAAGCCGATTGAAGTGCCGCGGGTGTTACTGTCACCAACAGAGGGAATGCCTGCAGGCAAAGAGACAGGTGTGTTGATCCATGCCATTTACGAGGCGATCTTTCAACAAGGTATCTGGCATCAATCCGAAGAGATTCAAAACGCCATTGCCAGTACTTTAGCTCAAACACCTCTTGTGCCTTGGCAAGCCACGGTACAAACCCTCATTCAACAAAGTCTTGAGACAGAGCTTTTCGACGGCTTCAAATTGCAAGACCTACGGCCGGGCGCATGCGCTGTTGAAGTAGAGTTTTTGTATCAAGCAGGCCCTCACTTCATCAAAGGGTATATCGATCTGTTGTTTCGGCACAACAACACTTACTACTGCCTCGATTGGAAAACAAACCGCGTCGACACGAGCGAAGAAGAGGTCATGACAGAGCACGACTACTGGCTCCAAGCATCGCTCTACAGCGAAGCGATTCAAAGACACCTACAAGAGCGCGATCCCACAGCCCGCTTTGGCGGCGCAATCTACTTTTTCATCCGCACCGGACGGCACCTGCATTTCATCCCCGAGACCGTAGGACAGTTATGAAAGACACAACTTCTTTTTTAAACCGGTTTTTTGCGCGCAGAGAAACTGCCGAAGGGGCCAAGCGCTGTTTAGAGCGCCTCTTTGAGGCCGCAAGAGAGGGTATCCCATCGATCGCTTGGCCAGAAGAGACGTTCAGCCCCAATGTACCTGTCGTCCGAGATGGCGATCACTACTATCTAGACAAGTTCTGGAAACTCGAAACACACCTTTTGCAGCACCTCAGACGACTCAAAGAACCCCGGATACTCCATGCGACATTCGATGCAGATACTTACCTCAGAGCTATCCAAGACGCGCCTCTTGCAGAGGCGCAAAAGCGTGCCATGAAGCACGCACACCTCT
>JBDKJI010000086.1:0-3162 GCA_039796655.1 Chlamydiota bacterium
ACATAAGGTATGGCAGACCCCGCGACATCTCCTCCCCCAATGATGGCATTCCCAGAATGATTGATCGAGACGGTTAGGATCGCATCTACAAGGGGTAAAGGAAATCCAGAAAGAGGAGTCGTTACGCCCGTACTCGAAACGAGAGCCGCATAGGGAAGTGTACCTCCCTGCAGGCCTCCTACGATCCCATTTCCCAAATCATTGATGGCTACAGAAAAAATTTGCCCAGAACCCGGAGTCGGCAAACCAGCGCCCGAAGGAGCTGTCACAACGCCAGTATCGGAAACAAGGCCAAAATAGGGGGTCACGGTACCCTGGTCATACCCCCCGATGACCCCATAGGGTGTCCCGTGGAGAAGCGTCGTAAAAAGACAAGATACATAAGCAAGAGTTTTGATTTCCATTCCATCATGGAATATCACGATCCGCACAAACATTCAACAAAAACTTTACTGGTGTGTCAGGGGTGTGTTGCATAAATCTGTCTGCTGAAAACAGATGCGAAGAAAGTAACGGATTCGGTTTCTCAGTCAACTCTCGCCTTTGCTCGCAGAGCTCGCTCAGTTGAGTTCCGTTGATCCCTACTCGGACCGAAAATAGTCCAGCAGGGATCAATGGCTTAAGATATCGCGCCCGAGCCCGCGTGCGTGCCCGAGCCCGGTTTTTTGAGGCAGCGAGGGCTTCTCTTTAGATAAAAACATCCCCTCTCACTTATCTTTATGTTCGGGCACGCACGCGGGCACGGGCTCAGACACGAAACACTGAATCCGAGGGCCAAGCCTTGCGAGTCCACTAGTCAAACTAGTGGTTTACCTGCCTGCAATTATTTTGTCCCCAACAACCACGCGGGCGATTGCAGAACTGGAAGTGCGCGCATTAGCAAGTTGGCTGGATCTCCAGAAATTTTCCAAAGTGACTTATGGATATCAAGAGCTGCTATACGCACTGCGAGAGAAAGGTCCGAGCGGGAACTAAAATAGGACCAGACTCATTAAAACAATTGCCTTCGACAAAAGGCAAATCAAACGCCAGCTGGAATGCGTGCGGCACACCGAGCTCTTGTTGGAAGTGGTACAAAGAGGACGAAAGTCCTTTTGCCTTAGCTTTCACTTCGGCAATAAACCAAGGCTTTTGGTGTTTTGTTACAACAAAGTCTACCTCTCGTTTGTCCTTCGTTCTAAGGTAGTATAGGCCATATTCACCAAGACCGCGGTCATTCCAATAGTCGACTGATTTGAGCAAGTGAGACGCTACCATATTTTCTAGGCGCTGACCTTCGTTTTCAATCTGGGACCAGTCCCAAAGATAGATCTTGGGTTCTTTAATCAATGAACGCGCCACATTCTTAGACCAAGGTTGTAGTGTGTAGCAGAAATAAAAAGACTTGAGCACCTCGATCCATCGCCGTACGGTGTCAACGCTCACCTTGATTTTTTTGGCTAACGAAGCGTAATCCATTGCTTGGGCAGCCTGATCTTTGAGCAGATCTGAAAGGAGTTCTATTTCGGCAAGCTCTTGCACTCGCGTATGGTCTCGAATGTCTTCTCTAAAAAGCTGCTCTTTTCGAAGCGATTGCCATCGCTTCGAAAATCGATCTGACCTTTGTAAAAACGGCTCGGGAAATCCCCCATGTTCAATCAATGCTTGCCAGTTAGCATCAGAAATAGACTGGGCGCGGGGCCGAATGTCTGTATCTATGCCGTTCGTGAATGGAGAATTGGTTTCGGGCGGCGTCGGCTTTTCTTCAGATTTCTCGTCTTCACTCACGGCGTGCTCTAGAGCACGGCCGTTCGCTCCAGATCTAGAATTTGAAGAAGCCTCCTTGCCCGTTGCCCAATTCTGCAATCCCTCACGGTACAAAGGTATAGATGATGCAGCAATTTCACCAACCGATAGTGGGTGGATGCGATAATAGAAATAACGCCCCATCAAACTATCACCACCCTTTTTATAGATGTTCAACCGAGCGCTACCTGTCACAATGATTTTCGTTTTGCTTTCGTAAAGGTCAAAAAAGCCTTTCAGAAAATTCTTCCACTTACCGTACTTGTGAATCTCGTCGAAAATTAATACTGACTCGCCTGTCTGCATTTCGTTTAGGCCAGCTTGGTCGGCAATTGCTTTGCCTCCTTCTAAAAAAAGCAGCTTTTCAGCCGGATTGTCCCAATTGAAATAACGGTGATTAACCCATTCTTCAGCGGCTTGTAAACTGATTGTGGTTTTCCCCACTTGTCTTGGCCCCATCAAAAAGGCCATCTGCCGCCACTCTGATAGGTGCTGCCGAACGACAGCCTCATAGATCCTTCGCATACGACTATTTTACGATATATCGTATTTTGGTCGCGACTATTTTACGATATATCGTATTTTGGTCGTCTATAAGTCGTTGTATATCAAAAATATAGATGGGTTGTTATCCACTTTTGCAGATCCTTTTTTCCACTCGTTAACGCTCTTAGACACCACAAACGGCACAGGACTTCCGAGCCTGCTCGCAATACAGAGTCTTGTTTTCAGTTTGAGCACTTGAACCAACTCCTCTGCCATAGCGCTTGTCCGGTATGGGGTTTCGATCCACAACTGCGCTGCGCCAAATGAGAGCTTTTCTAAGAGCAAAAGCTTCTTAATCCTTTCGTCTTTGTCTTTGGGTAAATAGCCGTGGAAAGCAAACTGTTGCCCTGAGAATCCTGATAGCTGCAAAGCGAGGATGATGGAAGAGGGGCCCACTACCGCGATGACGGGGACATTGTGTTGGTGGGCAAGCTCAACGAGTTTTGAGCCGGGATCCGCAATGCAGGGTAGACCAGCGTCTGAGATGAGCCCCCAAGTCTCCCCTCTTTGAATCGGCCCTAACAAAGGTTGGATCTCTCGTGTGTGCTCATTGAGAGCTTCTAGACGCACTCGTTGCATCGCTTCATGTGAAATAAAGCGGCGTAGAAAGCGGCGTGCTTCCTTGTCGCTTTCAGCAATGAGGCCGTCTAGCTTTTGGACCCATGTTTGGGTGATCGGAGGAAACGCCTCTGCCAAGGGTTGCTCTGGATCAATCAGATTCGGGAGAAGGATTAACGGCATGAGCGCATATCTCTCGTGACTCAAAAATTGGTTTTGGGCAACGCGAAAGATCCCGGGGTTGCAATTCCAAGAAGGGGGGCTGTATTGCAT
>JBDKJI010000087.1:0-4684 GCA_039796655.1 Chlamydiota bacterium
GGGCGAATTGACTGCAGCACTTTTACTTTCTCGTCGCGGATTGCCGATGCGCTCAAATTGACGGGCGGCTCCATTGCGACAAGCGATAACAGCTGCATCATGTGGTTCTGGACGATGTCACGAAGAAGGCCTTCCTCCTCGAAAAAAGCGCCCCTTGTCCCGATGCCAATGTCTTCCGCGACGGTGATTTGTATGTGATCGATGTGGCGGTAGTTCCAGAGCGACTCGAAAATGGAGTTGGCAAAGCGGAAGACGAGCAAGTTTTGCACCGTTTCTTTGCCGAGGTAGTGGTCGATTCTATAAATTTGACTCTCGTCGAGGCACGCTGAAATTTGCTGTTGTAAAATGGCTGCGGAGGGTGCGTCGTGGCCGAAGGGTTTTTCGATGATCACGCGAGAAAAACGCTTCTCATCGGAAGCGTCGTAAATGAGGCCATGTTTTTTGAGCTTTTCGATGATGATAGGGAAATACTTGGGCTGCACTGATAGATAAAATAGGCGGTTGCCTCGCGTCGCATATTTCGAGTCGAGGCTTGTCAGTAGCCCCCCTAGTTTGGCATACCCATCGTCTTCGTCAAATTCTGAGCGGTGGTATACGATTTCTGACTCAAAATTTTTCCAAAATTTTTCGTCCAAAGGCTTGGTGCGAGAATAAGAGGCGACTTCTTTTTTGAGCTCATTGCGGAATTGCTCGCTTGTTTTTTCGCGCCTTGCAAATCCGACACAGGCGAAGTTCGGAGGGAGCAGCCCTTCTTTACCGAGGTTATAGAGCGCCGGCGCTAATTTTCGCCCCGTCAGATCGCCTGTTGCACCGAAAATGACGACGACGCACGGATCGAGCTTTTTGAGTTTTTTGCCCATCTCTTCAAGGGGATGCTGATTGGGTGCCATAGTTTGCTTCTACAATTGTTCGAGGTACGTTTGCAAGAGAAGAGTGGCGGCGGTCTCGTCGATGGCTTTGGATCTGGCTTTACGGCCCAAAGAGAGTTCTCTGAGTTCTGTTTCCGCATGGCGAGAGGAGAGTCTTTCATCCAAAAACACTACTTTTTTTTGGGTCAGGCGCTCTAATTCCTGACCAAACTGCTCTACTTTGATGGCCATGTCGCCTTTCGTGCCGTTCATATTCAGCGGCAACCCGATGACAAACAGCTCGATTTCATGGAGCCTATTTTGTAAATATGTGGCAACTGTTGTCTGTTTCGCATCGAGGGTGGTCAAAGGGAGAGCGATCATTTTATTTGCGTCTGAGATGGCTAGGCCAATGCGCGTTAGGCCAAAGTCAATTGCGACGATGCGTCCCATGATCCCTTCTTTGACTGGATAATTGCTGCCTGGATGAACGAACAAAATAGAGGGTGGGGTTCCAAGGGGCGCGATTTGAACTCTGGGTGGAACTGTACGCCGAGCATCCAGGGGTGAGTTGATAGTTCGGCAATTTCGCATAGATCGCCCTTGTCGAGTATGCCTGAAAAGACAATCCCTTTTGCTTCAAACGCTGTTTTATACGCGTTGTTAAATTCATAACGGTGGCGGTGCCGTTCAAAGACGAGCTTTTTCCCATACGCTTCATAAGCCAAACTCTTTGCTTGCACGGCGCAAGGAAAAGAGCCGAGCCGCATTGTGCCACCCATATTCTGCACTTTTTTTTGCTCTGAGAGCATCGACACAACGGGATGCTCTGTTGAAGGGGCGATTTCAGTTGAATTAGCCCCTTGCAGGTGCAGTACCGAGCGCGCAAACTCGACGAGCATGACTTGGAGTCCTAGGCAAAGACCAAAATACGGGATGCCTTTTTCTCTGGCATACCTAGCGGCTATGAGTTTGCCTTCCCAGCCCCGTTCGCCGAAGCCACCCGGGATCACATAGCCGTGGCAGCCGTAAAACGAGGTGTCATCCACGCCCAGTTTGGCCGACTCGAAGCGGCATATGTCTAAATCGACGCCGTGATAGACGGCGGCGTGGTCGAGCGCTTCAAACACCGACTTATACGCATCTTGGTGATCCATGTATTTGCCGACGATGCCAATCTTGATCTTTGGTTTGTCTTGGCTGATTTTCTCTACCAGTGCCTTCCACGACGACAGATCGGAAGCGTGGTACTTCATGCCGAGCAACTTGCACACTTTCTCATCGAGGTGTTGGGCGTGTAAATCGAGGGGCACTTCATAAATACTTGTAGCGACGTCTTTTTCGTCGATCACCGCTTGTTCGGGGACGCTGCAGAAAAGGGAAATCTTCGCTTTGATCTCAGGATCGAGCGCTTCTTCGCAGCGGCACAAGATAATATCGGGGATGATGCCGATTTCGCGTAGATCTTGGACCGAGTGTTGTGTCGGCTTGGTTTTTACCTCGCCTGCCGCTTTTAAAAACGGTACGTAGGTAAGGTGGATGTTGATGCAATCGTGAGGTCGCTCATATCGAAACTGCCGTATTGCCTCTAAAAATGGCAAAGACTCAATATCGCCTACCGTGCCGCCGATTTCGACAATTGTCACATCGGTCCCTTCTTGCTGACTACCGCATTGTAAAATTCTTGCCTTGATCTCGTCGGTGACGTGGGGGATGACCTGCACAGTTTTACCCAGAAAATCGCCGCGCCGCTCTTTTTTGAGCACTGTTTCGTAGATTTGACCTGATGTGGCGTTCGACGCCTTCGACAGGGGCGAATGGGTGAAGCGATAGTAGTGGCCAAGGTCGAGGTCTGTCTCGGCGCCATCATCAGTCACATACACTTCGCCGTGCTGGAACGGGTTCATCGTGCCGGGGTCCACGTTGAGGTAGGGATCGAGCTTAAGCATCGCTATTTTGAGCCCTTTTAGTTCAAGCAAAGTCCCAATGGAAGCCGCTGTAATGCCCTTCCCTAACGATGAAACGACGCCGCCTGTGATGAAAATGTATTTCATAAAAGTCCGTTGAGTTTTACCAAGTCGTCTACCGTATCGACGCCGATCAGTGGTTCTTGCACAATTGCGATTTTAATCCGATCGCCATTTTCAAGCACCCTGAGTTGTTCCAAATCTTCAGTTTTTTGGAGTGGGGTTGCAGCAAAAGTGCGCAACAAATACGAGGTTCGATAGCAGTAAACGCCAATATGCGCGTGAGCGAGCCGTGTTTCCATTCCGTTGTACGGGATGGGGGACCTGCTAAAGTATAAAGCGTTGAACGAATGGTCAAAGACGCACTTGACCACGTGAGGCGACAGATAATCGGCCATGTGCCGAATTGGAGTCGCTGCAGTGGACAAAACAGCTGTATCATCCCGTCTGAGCGCTGCCACGATCGCATCGATCGTGGCAGGTAACACCATGGGATGATCGCCTTGCAAATTCACAATGTATTGCGCATCTCTGAGTCTGGCATCTTTTGCGACGGCCTCTTTAATCCGCTCCGTGCCATTCACACACTCTGGCGAGGTCCAAATGACTTCGCCACCCATTTGCTCTACGTGTTCTGCGATCCTCTCATCATCGGTCGCGACAAAGAGCGCTCCAATGCTGGAGCACGCTTGCGCTGCTTCGAAGGTATGGCGGAGTACTGTTTTGTTTTTGATTGTCTTGGCGAGAAGCTTCCCAGGAAAGCGGCTGCTATTAAAACGCGCTGGGATTACACAACTGATCATGGGGCCTTATGATACCGCGTTGACCCATCTGGTTCAAGCTCGACTTTGTACATTTTTCGGATGCGAGTTTTGTAAGATTTTGACCTGCAATTGGTTACAGACGTCTGCAATCGGCTTGAACAAGCCATTACAGACGTCTGTAACCAATTGCAGGTCAAAAGATTGTGAAAATCGCACCGAAAAATGTACAAAGTCGAGTCAAGGGTCCTTTAGTAAAAAATCGTAGTGCGCTAGATTGCGAACATGGATTTTCTACGCGAGGCGCGTCAGCAATATCAACCACCGCTTCCCAGGCAGCTCGAACGCCTCGATCAAGTGACGCTTAAGGCCACCTCAGAAAGCAGCCCGTCGCCGTGCGCTTCGTTATTCCCTTTGACAGCGCATCAAAAGACCCACGAGCTTGCTCAAGGCGCTCCGAGACCATCTAAGGCGCGCTATCGGGTGGGTGTCCTTTTTTCTGGGGGCCCCGCTCCTGGCGGCCATAACGTGATTGCAGGGCTCAGCGACGCGGGGCCTGTCGATGTGATCGGTTTTCTGGGCGGGCCGTCCGGTCTTGTCGATAACCAATTTCGCATGCTCACCAAAGGGGATATCGATGCTGTGAGGAACACTGGTGGTTTTGATCTATTGGGATCAGGCAGGACCAAGATCGAAACGGAAGCCCAATTCGAAGCCTCAATCCGAACATGCCTTGGCCACAAACTCGATGCACTCATCATCATCGGCGGTGACGACTCGAATACGAACGCTGCTTTCTTGGCGGAACGGTTTGTCAAAGAAAAAATTGACACTGTAGTCGTCGGCGTTCCGAAAACGATCGACGGCGATTTGCGTTCCAAAGACATTGAGATGTCGTTTGGCTTCGATAGCGCTTGCCGGACCTACGCGGAATTGATCGGCAACCTCGGCAAAGACGTTTGTTCTTCGAAAAAATACTATCATGTTGTCAAGTTAATGGGGCGCTCTGCGTCCCATATTACTCTCGAGTGTGCGTTGCAAACGAGGCCGAACCTTGCCTTTATTGGCGAAGAGGGGAAAGGGCTTCATCAAATTGTCGATGAGATTG
>JBDKJI010000088.1:0-5866 GCA_039796655.1 Chlamydiota bacterium
CAAAGTGGATCCCGTCGGCACGTGCGTGGGTGTTCGAGGGACGAGGATTAAAAGTGTCATTCGGGAACTCAATAATGAAAAGATTGACGTCATTCCCTACTCTGAAGACACTATTCAGCTCCTGCAAAATCTCCTTGCCCCCACTGAAATGCGCAAGTTCAAAGAACACGACGATCGAATGTGGATGGTCGTTGCTGATGAAGAATACCCCACCGTCATCGGCAAAAAAGGGATGAACGCCCGGTTGATTGGACAGATGATCGGCAAAGAGATCGAAGTGCAAAAGCTGAGCGAATACCAGAAAATTTTAACGATCCAAATGGTCGAATTAGCTGAATCAACTGACCCGCTCTTCGATGAAAAAATCAAGATTGAAGGAGTCAGTGGCCTCATCACAGAAAGCTTAGCTGGAGCAGGCTTTGACACACTGCGTAAACTGATGCAAGCGGCACCCACCGAAGTCTCTTCGAAAGTCCCGGGCGTCAACTACTATGATTTGGCTGACCGAATCATTGAACAAAATCGAAAACGCGCAAGGAATGCGGGACCATAAAGGTTGATCTTGGCAAAAAACTTTAAATTCAACATTAAGAACTTACAGCTCGCTGGCGCGCTCAAGACACACAAACCGACCGAAGAAGAGGTCGATGCAAAGTCTCATGATGCAAGCCCAAAGGCAGAACCGAAAAAACGCCTCAGCCGTCTCAAAGAGGATGGGGCCGTTTCTTCCGCCTTAAAGCAAGCTGAGAAGACACTTGCACAAAAGGAAAAAGAGCCAAAAGAATCTGACGCTCTGCTCGTTAAAAAGCGCAAAGCGCGCATTGTCACAGACACGCCCACGCAGGCGCATGCCACCCCTGACGTATCCCCCGCTTCGATCATGGGAGAACCAGAGTCCGACGCCAAAGCCGTTGTCGGAGAACCCCCTGTTGCAGCGCCTACAGCACCGTCTACCTCATCTCTACCAAAACCACCTGTTAAACCACACGCTAATACACCTACCCCCGCTGCCGGAAGCAATGAATCACCAGGGCACTTCCCACTACCTCCCAAGCGAGAGCCCCCTAAAGAGTTGCGGCCAGGCAAGAAAAAAGAAGAACTCCGCTTTGACTCACGTGACCGCCAAGGCCTCAGAGATATCGACAACGAAGCATGGCGTAAACGGCGCGCCCACAAAGTGCCCAAGCGATTCATGTCCGAAGAGATCATCAGACCCAAGTCCCTTTCCGTACGCCTCCCGATTGCGATTAAAGACCTTGCGCAAGAGATGAAGCTCAAGGCGTCCCAGCTTGTCGCAAAGCTCTTCATGCAAGGGTTCACTGTGACGCTCAACGATTTACTCGACGATGAAACTGTCGTACAGCTCCTCGGCCACGATTTTGGCTGTGATATTAAGATCGACACTTCAGAAGAAGAGAGAATTCAAATTACAGGACAATCGATTCGCGAAGAAATTTCTGACTCCTCTGAGACAACGCTTGTCATCCGCCCCCCTGTTGTTGCTTTCATGGGCCACGTCGACCACGGCAAAACCTCTCTCATCGACGCGATTCGCAAATCAAACCGAGCCTCTGGGGAAGCAGGCGCTATTACGCAACATATCGGCGCCTTCAAAGTGCACACCGACGCTGGCGACGTAACGATCCTCGACACGCCAGGCCACGAAGCATTTTCTGAGATGCGTGTCCGTGGCGCCAACGTCACCGACATTGTCATCCTCGTCGTCGCAGGCGACGAAGGGATCCGCGCGCAAACCGATGAAGCCATCCGCCAAGCCAGAGAAGCGAGCGTGCCTATCCTCGTTGCTCTCAATAAGTGTGACAAGCCTAACTTTTCGCAAGAGAAAGTATACCGCGAACTTGCCGATCGGGAACTCTTACCCGAAAGCTGGGGCGGTACGATCATCTGTGTCAACTGTTCAGCAACCACAGGTGAAGGGATCAAAGAGCTGCTTGAAATGGTCGCTCTGCAAGCAGAGATCCTGGAGCTACGCGCCAACCCGGCATCAAGAGCCCGAGGCACCATTCTCGAATCAGAAATGCACAAAGGACTCGGGCCTGTTGCCACTGTGCTCGTCCAAAACGGTACGTTGCGCAAAAACGACGCCATCGTGTTTGGTCACTATTCAGGTCGCATCAAGACAATGCAAGACGACTACGGCCACCTCCTCGATACAGCAGGACCCTCTGTCCCCGTCAAGATCACAGGTCTTTCCGAACTTGCCCTTGCCGGCGATGAGTTCATCGTCGTCAAAAACGAAAAAGAAGCGCGAGACCTCGCCCAAGCCAGGGTGGAAGGGCATGAAAGAAGAACTCTTGCCCAATCGAAGATTGGCGGGCTTGAGAAAATGATGGCGAAGAAAGAAAGCGGCGAGAAAAAAATCTTGCCTCTCATCCTCCGAGCCGACGTACAAGGTTCACTCGAGGCGCTCAAAAATTCCCTCGCCAAAATCGTCTCCGACAAGGTGCGCCTTGAGATCGTCAATGCCGACGTCGGCGAAATCTCCGAATCGGACATTGCCCTTGCCGCTGCCTCGAAAGCGACAATCGTCGGGTTCCATACGAGTATTGAAAGTCATGCTGACGATCTCATCAAAGAGAAGAAAGTTGCCGTCTATACACAAGACGTCATCTATCACCTCATCGATGAAGTCAAACTCCGTATGAAGATGCTCCTCGATAAGATCGAACAAGAGACTGATACAGGATCGGCCCTCGTCAAAGCTGTCTTCAAATCATCGCATCTCGGCAACATTGCCGGCTGCCAAGTCCAAGACGGCACCATTAAGAGAACAAACTCTATCCGCCAAATCCGCGGCAAAGAGATCATATGGAAAGGGAAGATTGCCTCTTTGAAGCGTGTCAAAGAAGACGTCAAGGAAGCCGCAAAAGGCTTTGAGTGTGGTATCGTCTTAGAAGGACAATCCGACATTAAAGAAGGCGATATTCTGCAAGCCTATGAAATCACTTACCTTGAGCAAGACCTGTGAAAAAAAACCGGCTGAACCGAGTCAATTCCCTTTTGCAAGAGGTGATCTTTGATGTCATCCAAAAGCAAGTTGGGAACCCCCACGTCAACTTGTTTGTGAGCATCTCTCGCGTTGAAACCTCAGCCGATTTGCACCATGCCAAAGTCTACATCAGTATGATCGGTACGGAGCAAGAAAAAGAAAACGTCGTTGCCGCCCTCCAAACCTCTGCGGGGTTCATCGCCGTCCAAGCATCCAAGCAAGTCGAACTACGCCACTTTCCCAATCTCACATTTTACATCGACCATGCTGCCGATGCCCACATGAAGATTGAGACGATCCTTTCTGAAATCGAAAAAGAAAGACAATCCAGAACCCATGAACCATGATCGCGAAGGGGTTCTCCTCGTCAATAAAGCAGCAGGATCCACATCGTTTTCACTCGTCAACTTGCTGCGCAAATTGACCCGCATCCGAACGATCGGCCACGCCGGCACCCTCGATCCATTTGCAACCGGCGTTATGGTGATGCTCATCGGCCGTAAATTCACCAAGCGATCCAATGAGTTCATGCACTTTGATAAAGAATACCAAGCCACCCTCCATCTCGGCATCCAAACCGACACCTATGACATCGACGGACAAGTCATGTGCCGATCGGACATTGTGCCTACTCGGCTGCAGATCGACACAGCCATCCAAGCATTTCAAGGCATCTTTTTGCAAACACCGCCCATGTTCTCAGCAAAAAAAGTACAAGGCAAAAAACTCTACGATCTCGCGCGCCAAGGCATCACGGTTGAACGAAAAGCTGTGCCGGTCACAGCCAAGGTAAGCATCCTCGATTACACCTACCCCCACCTCACCATCCACGTCGCCTGCTCGAAGGGCACCTACATCCGCTCCATAGCACACGACCTCGGCCTACACCTCGAATGCGGCGCTCACCTCGCAACTCTTGTCAGACTCAAAGTCGGCCCCTACGCACTCGACGAGTGTATCTCAGAAGAAACGCTTCGCAGCAACGTGCTCAATGAATTAAATGTAAGGCAACAATGACAAACCTATCCTGTGGCATCGTCGGACTTCCCAACGTCGGCAAATCGACCCTCTTCAACGCCCTCACTCGCCTCGGCATCCCTTCGGAAAACTACCCCTTCTGCACAATTGACCCCAATGTCGGCGTCGTAGCTGTCGTCGATCCACGCCTGAACGTCCTTGCAGAACAATCGAAAAGCGCCAAGATCGTCTACGCCCACGTTTCGTTTGTCGATATCGCGGGCATTGTCAAAGGCGCCTCGCAAGGCGAGGGACTCGGCAACCAATTCCTCTCCCACATCCGCGAAACCGACGCAATTGCCCAAGTGGTGCGCTGCTTTGAAGACCCCGACATCATCCACGTCTCAGGCAAAGTAGACCCCCTCCAAGACATCGACGTGATCAACCTCGAATTGATTCTCGCCGACCTACAGATGGCCGAGAACACCTACACCCGCCTGCAAAAAACGGCCAAAGGGAAAAAAGAACAAGAAGCCGCCGTTCTATTTTTAAAAAAGGCAATCGATTACCTCAACCAAAGTTTGCCCCTATCAGGGCTCTCTCTCACTCCAGAGGAAAAAAAGATCGCCGCGCAATACCCCTTCTTGACCGCGAAAAAAAAGATCTACATCTGCAACGTCGCCGAAAGCGATATCCCCGCGATGACAAACCCCCATGTCGAACAAGTGCGCGCCTTTGCCGCTAAAGAGCACGCCCAGGTCATTTGCGTCTCTGCGAAAATCGAAGAAGAAATCGCTAAACTCTCCGAAAGCGAAAGTAAGTTATTTCTTGAAAGCTTAGGCCTTGCCGAATCAGGGCTCGACCGGCTGATCCGACACACATTTTCGCTCCTCGACCTACTCACCTTCATCACCACCGGCGAGATCGAAACCAAAGCGTGGACGATTCGCAAAGGAACCACCGCCGCTGAGGCCGCCGGCAGAATCCACAGCGACATCGAAAAAGGGTTCATCCGCGCCGAAGTCGTCTCCTACGACGACATGGTCCAATACAAAGGCCGAGTCGGCGCCCGCGAAGCCGGCAAAGCCCGTTCCGAAGGGCGCGACTACATCGTCCGCGACGGCGACGTCATCTTGTTCTTCCACAACTAGTTGCTCACGATGTAAAGCCGATTCTCAAAAGCCTAAAAACCAACAACTTAAAAATCTTTCACGCGTCTCTAACAAGCTTAAATATGCTGTATTAGCATAAATTAGTTCTTTTTTTATAGCACCAGTGCTATATTAAAAGGAGGTGACGATATGGATTTTTCAGAGCTGCTCCTAGTGGAAGAGATCGCAAAGGAAGGTACGAAAGCATTCCAAGCAGCTAGAGGACTTTCGCCGGGCGCCCTTATTAAAATGATTCGTAAACAAATTGGGATGCCTCAAGAGGTACTCGCTCGAAGAGCAAAAGTGCCCCAATCGACAATTTCTCGTATTGAAAAAGGTCAAGGATATCCCAGCCTTGCAACACTCAGAAATATCTTACAAGCCCTCGATTGTGATCTGGTCGTTTTACCAATACTAAGAGAGTCTGTCAGTACGATTCGAAGAAGACAAGCTAGAAAAAGGGCTGAAATTAAAGTAGGCTATCTCCTGGGCACAATGCATTTAGAAGAACAAGAGCCTGATCAAAGGTTTACGGATGCACTATTGCAACAAGAAGAAGAAAAACTCTTGAGAGGACCTAATTCAACTCTTTGGAAAGAGGATTAATTTTGTGTTTCTTGCATTTCCAGGTAGTCCTAAACATGTAGTGCTCTGAGCTGCATATTGTAGTCGCAGATGAAGTATGTGATCATCCCGATGTGGTTTAGGAGTTTTTTCGAGAACGAAAGGGTTTTTCTCACAAGCCTTG
>JBDKJI010000089.1:0-5313 GCA_039796655.1 Chlamydiota bacterium
AAAGACGCAACAGCGGATGTGTTGGGTAGAGCCTCTCGCGTCACGATCACGAAAGACACAACGACCCTTGTCGGCGGCAAAGGCGATATGGCTCTCATCAAAGGGCGCATCGCCCAGATCGATGCCTCAATGAAAAAGATGAACGCGTCCTACGATAAAGAAAAAGCAGCCGAACGAAAGGCAAAATTGCAAGGCGGCGTTGCGGTGATCCATGTCGGTGCGATGACAGAAACAGAAATGAAGAAACAAAAGCAAGTCTTTGAAGATAGCCTGAACGCAACGCGCGCTGCCATCGAGGCGGGTGTCGTCCTCGGCGGTGGGATGGCACTCCTCAATGCCGCTCGCTCCATCAAAGCACCCGCGATGGATGCCACCGAATGGGTCGGCTACAATATCGTCCTCAAAGCGTGCGAGGCACCCTTCCGCCAAATCGTCCAAAACACAGGCTACGATCCGTCGACCTATCTCGGCGATGTGCTCGCCAAAGGCAAACACTTCGGATTCAACGCCCTGACAGGTCAGATCGAAGATCTCTGGCACGCCGGCATCCTCGACCCCGCTAAGGTCACCTCAAGCTGCCTGTCCCACGCCGTCTCAATGGCCGTCATGGTCCTCATGTCCGAAACCTTGATTGCCCCAGCAGTTTATACCGCAAGGGATTGACAAATTGGGAAATGGGCAAGGAGGCTGCTTCAAATGATCAGCCCGGAGTGAGTGGCAATCTGAAGAAGCCTTCTTGCCCGTTTCCAATTCTTCTCAGCATACTTGTCGTCAAGTATTTAAGATCGTTTATTTGGCAATACCGTCGAATAGGCTTGATCCGCCCGATTTGGCTTATCTGGATAGCGCAAACGAAGGAGTCCGTGACCAACCATTTGCGTTAAGAACCGAGAACGTAAACCATCAAGACTCCGATCTAAAAGTTCGGCCAGCTCCCTTCGAGTCAGCCAAGAACCCTGACAGAGCCTTAAAATAACCTGTTCCATTTCAATAGGGGAAAGTCGCCTATTATTCCTAGCAGGTTCAGCAATTAATACAAGAGCTTCCCTATCAACTGAAGACAGTCCTTCCTTATGTACGGACCCCTCCTCCTTATGTAAAGAAGTACACCGCGAGGGGTTGAAACATTGGTTTAGTGGGCGCGTAATATTGATTTACCATGGCAAGAATTTATCCAAAAACTTTGGAACAAAGAGATCATTTAATTGTGTATATGATATAGCGAGGACATGACCCCTATTGTCCTTGCGTTTACCCTCTTAAGCGCTACGCTCCTCGAACAAACAGACAATATCATCCGCTTGTATAGTCAAGAAGTCGCCAAAGCGCCGCCCCCCAGCCCAGAACCGCAAACGACAGCCGCTCTCAAACAATGCTCGACATGGCTCATGATAGATCCTGCCAGTGTGGGATCGTTGTCTTCGCCTGATCTATGGCGACTCATTCGCGATATGGGATTCCAAGGCGTGTTGTGCAAACAAGAAAGCATCAATCCTGCTGCAAACTGGGATGATGTTCTGAAACAGGCCCTAGCGTTCGATATGTACCTCGGTGGTGGGCAGATCACCAACAGCATTCAGGCAAGCACCGATTTGATGTGCGCGTTGCAAGGCGTCGGCAACTACCCAAGCTTGTTTTCAATGGTAGAGATCGATCCCGATGACTGGTCGCTGCTCCCGACAGTGGGCCCCTTGGCTACCTTTGCCAACGTGCCATGGCTACAACTACAAATGCTCTACGATAAAGGCTATGTTCCCAACCACTTTTCTCCCTATGTCAAAGAGAGCCAGTGGAACGCAAGTCCCGCTGTCACAGGCGAAGATGGCAAGGCGCGCCGTTGGATCTATTTGCGAGAAGGGGTGAATCGTCCTGTACTTGCGTGGCTATCGCCAAGCTTTCTCGCGTATCGACTCGCTGCAGGGATCGCGCTCGAGGGGGCGTACCAAAGGGGACTCTCCATGTTGTGCATCGATAGCAAACTCCCTTTTGAAGCCAGTGAGATGCTCTCTTTGTGGATCCGGAAACTTGGCAACACAAGTCTTCTCCTCACACAAGGGACCTTGCAAGAGGCTCTGAGAGCTCCGTCGGATCTGGTGAGCGATGAGATGACACGCCCCGCGCTGTTGCATGCACTGATTGCCGAAGATGCCGAAGCGCTGAGAATCATGTACCGCCTCTTTTTGGAGGAACAGCTCGATACAAAACGGCTCGTCCACGTATTGCAACCGTTTGATGCGTTCGCCGTCGATTGGAAAGACTGGGCATGCAATCCCACACAAAGACTCACCTACTACGAAGAACAAATGACGGCCGATGTCCTTAGAAAACGGCTCATGCGCGAGGACGTCCTTCGCTTAATGGGCTCTACAGAAGTCAACATCCCACCATTGACATGGCCAGGTTATTGCGCCCTGACGATGCAAGGCAACAAGTTCCAAGATCAAAAAGAGTGGATCCAACAAGCGCACCTGATGCTCGCCTCTTGCTACGCGCTGCAACCAGGCGGCTTTGTGATCTCGACCTCTGATCTCATGGGCGTCTTGCCAGATCAGAGGGCTGATGTATACCGCGAGGGATTGAAAAATTGGGAAATGGGCAAGGAGGCTGCTTCAGATTTTCGATCTGGAGTGAGCAGCCGTGCTCTAGAGCACGGCGTGAACGAAGACGAAAAATCTGGAGCAAAGTCGACGCCGCCCACAACCAATTTGTCAGTCACGAGCGGTATAGACCTGATGAACCCAGGTCCTAACACACTGTATTCAAGTTTACCAACCCAGCTGGCAAGCAGCCGCTCGTTTGCATCAGGGCTCAAGGCGGTCTTTGCAGCAAGGCAAAAAACAGAGATCGCCACCGGTGAGTTGGTTGGGGTTTTACCGTCTGCAAATAGAGGCACGCTGCTCCTCATGTATCGCCTGCCAAAAAACCGCTATCCCTATGTACTCGCCGTGAACTTCGGACGGAGTAGAGCCCGCGAGATGGTCGAAGCAAAAAACCTCATCAATACGACAGCCGTCGACGTCGTCTCAGGGACGGCCCTTAAGAAAGCGTTCGGCTCCCCTCAAGTCATGCTCGACTTGGCGCCACTATCGGTCCAGGCGATTTACTTCCAACCCATGCACTACGCCCAGTAATCAAGGCAAATCGAGGCCCGACAGATCAATGAGCGGTTCGAATTGTCGTGCCTGTGGCGCAAGACCTGCGGTTACAAACAGCTGTATTGCTTGAGCATGTTCCCGAGCGACCCATTTGCGCAAACCTTCAGGTAATCGATTTAAAAACTGCTCAACCCATGTAAGTTGGTGATGATCGATCAGTCTTTGTAAAGCAGCCCTCAAAACGATGTGCTGCAACACCGGCAGCCTCTCTGCCATCAATATGGGATAATCGGGTCCCTCGGAGTCCATCACACGCATCGCATAGGCAGTAGCGCTACGCACAAGCTCTTCCGCTGGATGCGGCGTCTCTGGTTCGGTCGGTAATGAGTGGAGCGCGTTGCACAGCGCAATGACAAGGTCCAAGGTCGCATTATGCATCGCAACTTGAGACTGATTCCAATGAGCAAAACGCCCTTGAATAGTCGATGTGAGAACCTCACAGCGTTGCCGGTACTCGGCTAATGCAACAGCTACCAAAGGAGCGTGCCCAGGTTGTATCGAGGGGGCAGGATCCCACGCCATCAGTGGAGGCATAAGAGAGCCTGGAGCTGGGCTATCATCTGGATACACCAAAGCCATCGTGCGTAAAACGGGCTGAGAACCACTGATACAAGCAGCGCTGAATGCTGCTGTCACAATTCTTTGCGGCATGCTCGCCGCTTCAATATCGCTAAAAAATGCATCGACAAGGATTGGGTCTCCTACGAGACATATCAACACAAGGGCTCGATCCCACGTAGCTGGAGAGACTGGGTTTGCGGCAAGTAATTCTGACGTCAACCCATAAGCTGCAAAATAGAGAAGCGCGTGATCTGGAGATAGATGACCTAAATCTCCATCTAAAAGCGCCCTGATGAGAGGAAGACGCATTCTGGGTAGGGCTGCTTGCAAACAGAGCTCTAATGTAGGCGTATCGAGAGGCCTTAAAAGATCTACGAGCCTTTGCACCACAGCGAGATCGTCGGTTGCTACTGCAAGAGGAAGGGCCCTTGCTAAATCTTCTCGACTCAGCACGGTCTGATACTGTGCTATGAGAGCTGTAGCATCACCAATTAAAATCGCACGGCGAGGATCAGTGTGGAGTCTCGTCGTTGCAGCCTGTAGAACGTCAGCAATCATTCCCCCCACAAGTGCCGGTCGAGGGCGTACACCCAACATCAAACGTCCAAGAGCTGTGTTATCTACTCTGATCGCTGTCCGAATCAGATCTCCCCTTTGAGAGTCAGGCACACATTCTTGCGCTTCTAATAAGCCTTCTAAAACGCCCTGATTCCCAGCCTCTATTGCTGTGACCATCTGCTGAAAAACTGCAGCATCAACTGGAGGGATCTCAATCGGTGCAAATGCCGCTCGACACATTGGACAGTGACGACTCGGTAAGGCGGCAATACACTTCATACAAAGCGCGTGTACCTCTTGTTTTGTATCATCTGACGCTGTGCCGGCGTGTAACGCTTTTAAAGGACGAACTTCAAGACATACCGAACATTCCTGTGTTGCTCTTGCTGCCGCTGCCATCGATATCCTCCCAAATGAAGAAATAATTTTTATATGAACCAAACAAAAAATTCCACCTTGTTTTTTGAGGCAAAAAGCATTACCCAGGTAGAGCAAAACCTGACTGATCAATGAGTGATGCAAGCCGTCTCGCTGCATCTCGACGACCTAACTGATCCAACAGATGCACTGCTTGGGCGTGCTCCCTAGCGACCCATTTTCGTAAATCTGCAGGCAATTTAGCAAAAAAGTCTTCGATCCATACAAGTTGGCGATTTGCGATCAGTCTTTGTAAAGCAGCCCTCAGAACGATGTGCTTTGACACCGGCAGCGTCTGTGCCATCACTATAGGATATGTTGGCCCCTCAGAATCCATCACACCCATCGCATACGCTGTGGCACTACGTATGAGCTCTTCTGCTGGATTTCGACCGTCTGGTAGAGCTGGTAATCGGTAGAGGGCCTGACACATCGCGAGAATGAGACCCAAGATTTGGGTATACACATCAAGTAAAGTTCGACTCCATTGCTCAAAACTCGAGGTAGTCCTAAACATGTAGTGCTCTGAGCTGCATATTGTAGTCGCAGATGAAGTATGTGATCATCCCGATGTGGTTTAGGAGTTTTTTCGAGAACGAAAGGGTTTTTCTCACAAGCCTTG
>JBDKJI010000090.1:0-3919 GCA_039796655.1 Chlamydiota bacterium
TGGGTGTGGGGCCCGCCTCTATTAGTTTTTCTCATTGCCACGGGTCTTTATCTGACGGTGGCTCTGAGGGGCATTCAGTTTCGTTATTTGGCCTACTCTCTCAAAATTGCCTTTACGCGCCAAGACGATAAAGCGGAAGGGGATATCAGTCAATTCCAGGCGCTCATGACGGCGCTTGCGGGGATGATTGGGATTGGCAGCATTACCGGCGTGGCGACAGCGGTGGTAATGGGAGGTCTTGGCTCTTTGTTTTGGATGTGGGTCGCTTCATTGATCGGGATGGCGACGAAGTATGCTGAGGCAATTTTGGCGGTCAAGTTCCGCACGCACGATGCAAAAAATGAAATGTGCGGCGGCCCGATGTACTACCTGGAGAGGGGGCTAAAGTCCAAATTCCTCGCTGTGTTCTTTGCTCTTGTAGGCGCTGTCACGGCTCTCGGTACTGGTAACATGGTCCAAGCGAATTCGATTGCGTGCGCTATGCAAGATTGGCTCCACATCGATCCAAGTTATTCTGGCATCGCTCTTGCACTACTCACTGCGGTGGCCCTCTTTGGCGGTATTAAAAGCATCGGTCGAGTCTCGAGTTGGCTTGTGCCGATCATGGCTGCGCTCTATTTAGGCGGAGGCATCGTGTTGATTGCGCTCCGTTGGGACGCGCTGCCCGCGGCATTCTACACGATCTTTGAGCAAGCGTTCACTGTCAAGGCGGCGGCAAGCGGCTTTGTTGGATCGGGCATGATGCTCGCAATCCAATACGGCATTTCTCGCAGCGTATTTTCATCGGAAGCAGGGCTCGGTAGCGCGCCAATTGCAGCAGCTGCTGCTAAGACCGATGTACCCGGACGGCAAGCGCTCATTTCGATGAGTGGCGTCTTTATTACGTCGATCATTGTCTGTTCGATCACAGGCCTTGCGATCGCCGTAAGTGGTCTGCTCGGTACGACAGGTCCTGACGGCGCTCTTCTCAACGGCTCGATTCTCGCTCTCCAGGCGTTTGAGACAGTATTCCCCGGCGGAGCTCTCGTTGTGAGCATCTCTTTAATTTTGTTTGGCTATTCGACGATTCTCGGCTGGGCCTACTACGGCGAAAAATGCATGGAGTACCTGTTTGGTCTGCGCGTTGTTACAGCGTACCGTCTGTTCTTCGTCACCATGCTGATCCCAGGGGCTGTCCTGAGTTTACAGACCGTCTGGAGCTTTGCCAATGTGATGAATGGCCTGATGGCGCTCCCCAACCTGATCGGTATTTTGGGGCTTTCCGCGGTTGTGATTGAAGAAACAAGGCAATTTGAAGCGCTGCTAAAGTTTGAAAAGAATCTTAAAATCTCTAACACTTAATTAGTTACGGCTTTTTTAACAATCTTACAATTCATATGTAGATATGCATAAATAAAAGAATGCATATTTATCTTAAATGCATATAAACAGTAAAATATTGTGACAAACAATTTTAGAAAGAAACAATGCAACAAATTTCTGCTATCGGTCGGTTGGCTGTTAACGTGTATGAACACACTCGATTCTATGTGAGTGCAACTATTCAAAAAATTTCTTCCTTTGCAGCGCCATTTTTTCGCCCCACACAACCCGCGCCACAACCCGCGCCACAACCCGCGCCACAACCCGCGCCGCAACCCGCGCCGCAACCCGCACGGCAACAAGCATTAGTTCTTTATGGCGATACAGGTCTCAAAGCTAGCCTCTTAAGAGAGGCAAACACCCCCCTTTCACGGTACTTATACGGTGTCGTTGCGTCAAGAACAGATACCAGTGCCGTTATTGACCTATACCGATCGAAAAAACCTGCAAAGGACGATCCCAATACAGCCCCATTTTCGGGTGATGATAGGGTGGCAAACGCAAAGGCCCAGCGTGAATTAGGTTTTTGCCTTGCCCACGCAGTAGGACCGCTGCCAACAGAAGGAGATTTTCTATCCCCTCGAGAACGGGTAATAATCAGGGAAAATGGACGAACTCCAACACCTGAAGAACTTTCAGGGTTTGTAACACAACAATCGCGCATGCCTTGGCTACCACCTCAAAGCAACGAATATTCGATTATCACCGCCCGACACGCCGCAGCTGTATCCATCCAAGGGCGTCGAAAATACCAAGAGGATCGATGTGTGATTGCAGAATTCCAACCTACAGTCCCATATATCCCATTAGTGCAGGTATACGCGGTTGCAGACGGCCATATAGGCGACGCCTCTGTGAAACTCGTTGAAAAAGACCTTGTAAAAGTACTGGGAGAGCAAATAACGGAAGCGTTTAGAGGAAAAGCCGCATTTTCAGAGGCAGCTTTCAGAAACGCTCTCAAACTTACCCCAGTTGAACTTAAACGCCGTTGTGAAAATAATGCCACTAGTAGCGGCACCACCTTATCAATGGTCTTGGTTGTTACTTTCCAAGATGGCACTCAAAAAGTATACTGCGCCAACACGGGCGACTCAGGCGCTATAGCTATTCCTACAACAAAGGTAGGTGCATACCCACCCTTTATCCCACTATCAATGGCCGCTAAACCAGCGGACCCAAGATTTGCAGCTGGTATCTCAAAAAGAGGAGGGCAGATAACAGAAAAAAGAGTCAATGGTTTTCTCGGAGTAGGCCGGGGTATCGGAGATTACGATACCATAGCTGGCCCTGGTATAAATCCTAGACCAAAAATTACCGCCCTCCCCATCGGAGCCGAAGACGGTCTTTTCTGCGTCGTCGCCTCCGACGGTCTGCTTGACTACGTGCCAGAAGTGGCGATTGTCGGGCTGACTAGACAGATGATCTTAGAAGGAAGACCTTATACGGAAATAGCCCAAGCTCTTGTGCACAGAGCGCTTCTTGAAGGAAAATCTCCCGACAATATTACAGCGATGGTATTCCAAATTGGCTCCGTCGACGTAGCAAACCCGTGGTCTTGACCACCATCCTGCTAGTGGTATTCTGAAAGTCTCTAACCTTTAATTAGTTACAACGTTTCTGACAATTTTACGATTCAATCGTAAAATTGTCAGACCCTTGTTTTGCGACATTTTTATCGATATTTTGTCGCAAAAAATGTCGTAAAATGTCGTAAAACCATACATTTTGAGCCCGGATTTCCTGTAGAACTTTTGCAGAGGCAAGAATCAGAAATTTTGGTAAACTCAAGGGGACATAATCGATAGACGGTGAGAGTGCAAAATGTCAATTTTGTGTGTAGAGGATTCGATCAAGGTAGAGGAACTAAAAAAAAGAGCAAAAAACCAATTTAAGGATCGATTGGTCAAAGCTGTTGTTGATGTTGAAAAGGGAGTTATGGCGATTGGCGGCGCGATGAAGAGTCGGTGTTGCTGGAAAAAGGATCAAGTCAATCAAATTTATGGGGCATTAATATTTACCCTGAAAAAACGGGGGAAGAATTTATCGAGTACGATTCGATGATTAATTTACGGCCTTCTCAAGGCAATTATTCCCGTAGCGTTGATGATCCCCAAATTCGTGAAAAAATTACTCAAATTGTGCGGAACTTGGTGGAGCAATCATGACGCGTGAATATCTGCATCAGGGATTAGCTGGAGGTCGTTGGTCTTCTATGACGGTAGAAGAACAACTGGGTAATATCGGCAGCGAAGTGCATCGGACCATTCTTCACCGGGGAAAACACGACTTATTTTTGCATACTGTAGCACGGGCTTTAGAGTTATTCGAGTTCACGATCGATGATCCAAAATGGCGCGTTCTTGGCCGTCTTCGAGAGATCACTCGCGCAAAAGAGCTCTTTTGTGCAGCGGTTTTAGGTTCAAATGAGTACAACACGACTTTAGAAGATTTGGATAAGTATTTCTTTTTCTACGCATGCATCGCCAGGGAAAATCATTGACTCGACTTTGCTATACCACTTCCACCTGAAGCGCACCCAAAAGGACTTCAATTGAAG
>JBDKJI010000091.1:0-4721 GCA_039796655.1 Chlamydiota bacterium
TCAGAATTTGCGCGATTGAAGCTCGCTGTTGCCCGGTTGAATGAGTCGGGTAGCGTATTTTCTGAGCAAGAGCCGGAGGTCGTGCCACCTGATCCTGCAGGGCATGTTGGGCATGTGGGACAGTTAGGACATATTGGGCATATTGGACATATTGGACATATTGGGCACGTGGGGCAGATTTCAGTGTTTTTAAAAAAGACTGTGATTGGATTAATGGCTTCAGAATCTGGGTAATAGATGCCGGGAACATTGTAAGGGCCGGGATTTGCAAGAGCTCCATAAGTAGTAGATCCTGAGGCAGTTAAGACTGTCAGTCCAGAGGCAATGAACGTTTGATCGGGGATTGCTGCATAAATGGCTACGAAGTTTGAACCATTGACGTCGACAGTGCTTGCAATGGTCATTGTTCCATTGCCGATGTCTGGGGCGGTGGGCTCTTGATTATCGCAAACAAAGAATGATGTGCCTTGGCATACGAGGTTTCCTCCAAGGGACATATTGCGATAAGCGAGAAAGCGCATGCTGTCGCCCCCTACGCCAGTGTTGCCGGTAAATGAGATATCGTTGCCTGATCTCCATATAATGCTGCCACCGGCGCTGAGGCTGATTCCAAAACCGCTGCTTGAAGAAATGGTGATATCGCCGCCTGCAACCAAAGAACCAGAATTAGAGCTGATGAAAGAGGCGGCAGATGAGGCTGTCGAGGTGGCAGCTACAGCGCCTCCAATCGTTGCGTTAAGGGCGTTATTTTGGAGCGTAAAAGTGCCGCTTGAGGTGCCGGCTGCCAGCGTCATGTTCGTGGCTACAGTGAGATTGAGTGTGGCGCTTGTACAGCTGATCCCGACGTTTGTGGCAACAACGGGCCCTACGACAAAATTCCGGCCTACATTCAAAGTGAGCGCGCCGGAGCCGCTTTGCGTGATGAGATGATTGAGAGTGAGATCTCTTGTTACGTTGAGTGTGAGTGTATTCGCTGTGTTGACTGTCACAGCCGCAGAGAACGTGAGATCACCACTGCCGCCGAACGCAGACGCTGTATTGATGGTGACGTTGCCAGCTACCCAGTTGGTTTGTAAGTTGGTGTTGAGGATGTTTGCTGTGCTGGCAGTCCCTGTATAGACACCGCTGCTGAAGGAGATGTTGGAGTTAGCCGAAGTGGACACTGTAATATCGGTGGGGTCGATGTAGAGTTCTCCTGGAGTGCCTAAGGGGGCTGTGCGATCGACAAAGCCGGCCACATCGAGGCAGTTTTTGCCAGAGACTTCCACAAAGCCGCCATCTCCGCCTAAGGGGCCCCCTTTCGCATAGACAGTGCCATAAAAGCCGGTGGCTTCATCGGACCAGATGGCCACTTTCCCCGAGTTTCCATGTTCCTTGGCGCTCACATCGATGATTGCCCCAGGTGCCATATAGGCTTGTTGGCTCGTAACACCTTCACCGTGGAAATTGCCTCCGAAAAGGACCGTGCCTCCGCCCGAGGTGCCCGATGCATCGACATGGGCCTCATCCATGAGCTGGACGATCGCTCCTTCGATTTGAATAAGACCGCCTTCGGATAGGTTGTGTGCCTTCAGAGAACCATTGATCTTAGCTATTCCTTGTCCTGCGCTCAAGATGATTTCGCTGCCTCGATGTGCGATATCTGTAGCGTCGATCATCCCTTCATCGATATGAATGGCAAGGCCGTATGGGTTTTGGTTGGCCCTCAGTTCAGCGCGGATCGCGTCAATTTGGCCTCCGTGTTCGATCAAGCCATCTCCCTGGATGCGAACAAAGACTCTTTGTTCACCTTGCTTATGCAAAAGGATCTCTTGGCCTGCGCCGAGTTTTACACTCCCCTCAGATGCTGTAAGCGTGCCTTGTTGTTCGATATGTCTGGCGAGCAAAATGATGTCGGATTCACGTGCTACAATTGTGCCATAGTTTTGGATGGTTCCAGCACGGTCTTGTTGTAAAAGCCAAGGGCCGTCTGCTAAAAAGGCGTCGTTTGAGAGATCAAAAGTGGAGGCAAGAAAGCTTGCTGTATCGACAAGGCCCGATGAGGTGATAAGAATGCCTTGGGGATTAATGAGATACAGATGGCCGTTAGAGATGAGCTGTCCTCCAATGGTGCTTTCAGAGAGGCCCACCACGCGGTTGAGAATAGATGCGTGGTCACTCGATTGTATAAAACGGGCGATTTCTCCTTGGGCAATCGAAAACGAGTCCCATTCGACAATGGCTTTATCTGTCGATTGGATGACGATCTCCGTGGGCGATGCCATCGTGATATCTGCGCTGCCCGAGATGACTTCTGAGGTGTGGGGCAGAGCTGCACACAGTATAGGAAATGAAGTGATACAGAGTATACCCATCGTGATTGAAAAATTGGTTTTGGGCGGCGTCGGCTTTTCTTCAGACTTCTCATCTTCACTCGCGGCGTGTTCTAGAACACGGCCGCTCGCTCCAGAGCGAGAATCTGAAGAAGCCTCCTTGCCCACTTCCCAATTTTTCAATCCCTCTGGGTATAACCAACGCATGAGCCTTTCGTAGCAGAGTGCTTGCGTGGAGAGCAAGACTTTTTTTAATTCTCTTTCTTCGATATACAAAAGTATGTCATGGATGTTGACCCGATTAATCAAAAGTCTCTCGATATGCTTGTTGCCCAAGAGGATCTGCAAAAGACGTTGCAGGTGGTGCAGTTTCGTCATTGGATCGCTCTAATGACTTTGTCTATTCTTGTGATTGCGGCTCTTTGTTGGTCTGTTGTAGGGCGCATCCCCACGTTTGTCGAGGGGCGGGCTATTGTGTTTGATCCAGAGCGAATGATTCTCATTCGCAGTGAACTTGACACTCATGTTGTCTCTGTAGCTGTGAATACGGGCGGCGATGTGGCGCAAGGATCAGAGCTGATTGTCTTGGGTCATGCTGATTTGGAATCTACCCTGGCTGAAAAAGAACTGATCGTGCGCGAGATCGAATCGTTCCCGCGCCGTGATGGGGATGCTTGTTCTGAAGGGCTTCGCCTTAGGCTTTTGAATGAAAAGGCAGATATTCAACGTATTAAAAATCAATTGCTTAAATCTGTTATCACAGCGCCTGTAGCGGGGCGTGTGGTGAGTCTTGCTGTGGAAGAGGGGATGGAAGTTAAGCCTGGTACAGTCCTCATGTGGATCGAGCAATCGAGGGATCGGCATGAGCCTCAGTCCATCTATGGAGTCATCCCGTTTGAAGAGGGGGCTCAGGTTGCGGTAGGGATGAAGGCAAAAGTGGAGCTTGATTCAGCCGATGTCAAACAATATGGCTATCTTCTGGGAGTTGTAGAGGCAGTGTTGCCGTATTTGACATCGGTGCAACAAAGTCCTCTCAGAATCCTCCCTATACCGAAGCTCAACGAACTATTCACATCGAATCAAGCGTTTGTCATCGTGAAAATACGCCCGACATCTCTTTCTACGACTGCCAGCTCATATGCTTGGACGAGTCGTAACGGGCCCCCTTTTGCAATTGCTGAAGGGACTTTGGGCCGCGTTGATGTGATATTGGGTGAAAAGAGGCCTTTATCAATCTTGATTCCGGGTATGGAATGGTGAGTGCGTACTGGCGCGTCCGTACTCCGACAGTGATTCAAATGGAGGCGACCGAATGCGGCGCTGCCAGTTTGGCCATTGTCCTCGGTTACTATGGACGCTACGTCCCTCTAGAGCAACTTAGAGTTGAGTGTGGTGTCTCCCGCAACGGCTCGAACGCGTATAAAATGGTGCAGACAGCTGAAAAACACCACCTCTTGGCGCGCGGTGTGCATGTGACGTTAGACACGTTACAGAACGAAAAAAAACCATGCATTCTCTTTTGGCAGTACCACCACTTTTTGGTGCTCGAGGGGTTTTCAAAAAAATGGGTCTATCTCAATGATCCGAACTTTGGACCTCGGCGTATCACATATGAGGAATATGACCAGAGTTTTACAGGCATTGCGATTCTTTTGGATAAGCAGGAAGGATTTGAAACGATTCCCCCAGCACCTTTTTTCTTGAAAGGTCTCATCAAACGTCTTGCCCCTTTCAAAGGGCCGCTTGTGTATCTTTTTTTGACAAGTGCGCTGTTACTGATCCCTGGTTTGGCGTTACCTGCTTTCACAAGGGTCTTTGTCGATTATTTCCTAATGTCGTGGAATTTGTCCAAGGGGTCGCTCTTTTTATCCGCTATTTTTTTTACAATGTCCATAGCGGCTCTACTCACGTTGAGTAGGCAGTATTGTCTGCACCGCCTCAATTTTCGTCTCTCAACAGCGTTTTCATGCCCGTTTCTATCTCGCCTTTTGCAACTTCCGATTGGGTTCTATACACAGCGCTTTTCTGGTGAGATTGCGTATCGGATGACATTCAATGATCAATTGACGCAATCGCTCACAGGGCCTTTGGCCTCCACGTTGCTCGATGTGGTACTTGTCGGTTTTTACGCTGCGTTTCTTTTCTTTTACAATACCGCAATCGGATTGATAGCGTGCGCGTCGATTGCTCTGAGTTTGATCTGTATGCTCTTATTGCAAAGAGATCGAAAAGATACAGCCGCCCGATTGCAACAAGAGCAAGGCAAAATGGCGGCGCTCGCGATGGGAGGGCTCAAACAGATTGAGACTCTGAAGGCGGCAGGGCTAGAGTCTCCTTTTTTTGCGCGCCTGATGGGGCTATTTACTAAACTGCGCAACTCTTCACAAGAGGTGGAAAAAAAAGATGCCT
>JBDKJI010000092.1:0-7267 GCA_039796655.1 Chlamydiota bacterium
CACTTGATCATGAGTCGGTTGAGATGGTGCCAGCAGAGCCTAAATTATCTCTAGGTCAAAGACTCAAAAGACCCTGGAAAGATAGCCTGGAGTTGATGCGATCTCGTCCTGAGTTTTCGTCGTTCCAGTGGGGCTTTATGGCATGCGGGTTTGGGATCATGTTGATCCAGCCAGTGCTCCCTTTATTTGCTGTCGATGAGCTGGGCATTTCAAATGTGGAGATGGCCGCAGCCATTTCAGTGGCTCGCGGTTTGGGATTTGTGGTGTCATCGCCTCTGTGGGGCCGTTGGATTGAAGAGGTGCCATTGCTGAGATTGACAAGCTTTGTGTTCCTCGGATTTGGCTTATTCCCTTTGTTGCTTAGCCTTGCCCCATCGAGTCTCGTCTGGCTCTATGTTGCCTATTTCTGGTACGGGATTGCGCAAGGGGGAAGTCACCTGGTGTGGAATATGTCGGGTCCTATCTTTGCTGGTAAAGAGGGGAGCGCTCGTTACACAGGGGTGAATGTGGTGATGGCAGGACTTAGAGGCGGCGTTGCCCCTCCGCTCGGGGGTGTTTTGGGGTCGGTTTGGGGGTCGGTGGAAGTGCTGATCGCCGGGGCTTTACTCTGCGTTACAAGCGGTCTTTATATGCTCAAATCTCGGTTTGTGGAGAAAAAAAACTTTTCATAAAGCATCTGCCTCGTTATAGGGAAGGTTATGAGAGCCTTCTGCTTTGCTACACGCCTTAGCGTGATTTTGATGGGAGCCCCCTTTGTTTTAGGGGCCGAAGAAAGCGACGAAGTCGCCGTCTATATGAGTCGGGCCGATAGCGTGCCTCGCGAAGTGCACACGGCGCACGATCCTTATTTTGAAGGGTACTTACAAGCTCTTGTCGATATGCATTATGCTGAGTATCGGGTGGTTGTGATCGTTCACGATCGCAAGGTCTATCTTGCGAACTTACCCTCGAACAAACTCACAGCGCAAAGTATTGTCTCATTTGTCAAAGATGTCCCGGGCGTTGAAGAGGTGCAACAGCTCAATGGCGTGCCTCCAGAAGATGCTGCGCTTAGAGAAAAATATGTGCTTAGACCTCAAATCAAAGGGATCTGGTTCCCCCAAATGACCGAATTGTTCTTGCCGCTGATTGCCGCGCCGCGCCAGATTTCTTATACGGTTGGCTATCGCAGCGGCGATCGGGTGTGCGGCAATAAGTGCGTCGATATTTCTTTGGGCGACGATTTCCCTATCTACCGCTGGCTGGGCGCTGTGTGGGGTGCTGATTTACAGATCGGTATCGAGGCGGGCATTTGGTCTGTGTTTAATATGGATCCCCATCCGAATATCGGCGGCGGTACTGAGCTGGTCAATACAGACTATTACGGCGGTCTTTTGCTGACATTTGCAAAGAACAAATGGTCGTTTCGTCTCCGTGGTTACCACGTGTCGAGCCACCTCGGTGATGAATACATGGTGAACCACCCAGGTATTGTGAGGCTCAACCCAAGTAACGAAGCGATCGACCTTTTTGCGTCGTATCAAGCGTCCGAGGCTCTGCGCCTTTACGTTGGCCCTGGCGCCATCGTCCACAGCGATCCAACGTTCCCTTGGAAACCGATGTATATCGAATATGGTACTGAAGTGCGTTTCTTGGGCACCAAATTTTACTACCAAAAGCTCTACGGTACGCTCTATATCGGTCTTGATTGGAGAAACTATCAACAGCTCGACTGGAACTTCGATGGCACCTATCGCGCTGGCTATGAATTTAGCAAACTGCAGGGGATCGGCCGTAAGTTCCGTTTCTATATCGAGTACCACCACGGCTACTCGCTCGAAGGGCAGTTCTCCAAGATGAGAACGCACTACATGCAGTATAACTTAAGCTATGGTTTCTAAACTTTGACGAACCCATCGTCATAGATGGGCCCTGTTTTACCGATGGGGAGTCGGTTTTCAAAGTAGCGGCGGTAGACCATCAGTCCTTGCTCGGCAGTTTGGACGCAGTAAAAGCAGTTGCTGACCCACTCGGAGCCGGCAATTGTCCCCGTTTGTCGATTGAGTTGAAAGCGACTTGTTACTTTGCGTTGCCAGTAGTCGTAGCTACCAAAGAGCAAGATTGGCGTCGGCGGGGTAGCGCCTGTTTTACGGCGCACCTCTTCCAAGGTATATTCAAAGTCCATGCCGATGCCGCCGGGTAAAAAGATGGGGAAATCGAGGTAAAATTCAGCTTGTCTTTCGACGAGACGATCGAGGCGATAAGTCATTTTTGCGTCGATGTGTTTGTTTTGCCTCTGTTCGTTGATCACCGTATTGGTTTTTTTCGCTCTGAAATCGACGATGTTGGCGCACGAGATGATCCCTACTGTCTTTGCAACGCGGTTTCCTACTTCCATGGCGCCGGGTCCCCCGCCTGTGACGAGAGCCAAGGGTGTTTCCGCGCACAACAGGGGATGGTGCATCTGAGCGCGCATTTCGATGAGCCCTTCAAGAAGCGCTTTTAACTCCTGCTCAAAGCTGCCTTCTTGTAAGTTCGAGCCGTAGACACCAAAGACGGTCGCTTTGCGAAATGGTTCGGCGAGAGGCAGCGGGACGAACATGCCTGAATCTTTGTCGGGCTTGTGAATGTATTGGAGTAACGTTTCGCCGACCCAGTACACCGGTATGCCAAACTTGGCCAAGTCGACGAGCATCGCTCGGTCTTCGTGGGAGAAAAAATCGCTGTGTGAGCATGACGGGTATTGAAAATAGATTCGTTTCATGCACCGGGCGACCAGATCGTTGAGCAAAACCCGTTTGAGCAGTGGCGATGGGAAGTGGCGCGAAAGAAGAACGCCCTGCGATGTAATCAGGCCATCTTCAATCGCTTTCAAAAAGGGAAATTGTGGCTGGTGTTCGATGTATTTTTCCACCACAAGGGCTTGTCTCGATGGGTGAGCCAGGCCTGGAAAGTCGTGTTTGAGAGGGGGTCTTGCGATCCAATCTGTGGCTTGCAGAGTTTTGAGTTGGGTGCCTTTGACGACAAAGACAGAGGCAAGATCGCCCATATTCCCTGGCGCCGAAGCAAACGCGCTGAGCAACGTTCTTGGTTCCTCCAAGGCGGAGATAAGCTGATCTCTATCGGAGAAAAAAATGTGCTCGCGATGGGGCTCCAATGTATAAAATTCGAGAGGGATATCGTCGATCACCTGGTTGCTGTCGCCGAAAAGCTCATACACATCCCCTGAGTCGGCAGTATCAGGCTGCAATACTGACGCGCTGGTGTGGTGAAATCCGGGAGGGAGGAGCTCTGCTACGACTCTGCCATACACAGTTCGGATGTGTAGAGGCGCTGTTCGGACAAGTAAGATTTCTCCGGGATGCACAGTCCGGGCAAGTCCCTCCATCCACTGGTGGTGTAGATGCAACAGTTGCCTTGTGTGCCCCACGTTTTTGAGTAAAGCCTGCCCCAGTGTGGGCAAAAAACCATAGATCGTTGTGTCATAGTGCAACGTGCCGTCTTTGAGGGCCAAAAAAGCCACTGTGCGCCCTTCGATTTTCTCCAAGATCAAATTTCCGCTTCCCTCAAGACCACCGAGCGAAAGAAGGGGTCTTCCTTTGCGATCGGATCGCCCCACCATGCGCATTAAATAATCGGGATCGCGTACACGGCGCCGTTCATCGGCTGCAAAGAGTTTGCCAATGTAGGCGCCCACATGGATCTCTCCTAACATCGCTTGAGCGAGATTGCCGAGGGGAATCAAGACGATCGATAATTCAGCTGCGCCTCGAGAAGCGTCCAATACGCACTCCACGAGCTGAGTATGTAGTCCAAGTTGCGCAAGCGTGCTTTTGAGATTAAATACAATGCACGATCGATCGATCTCAAACCCCAAAAATGCAGGCGAAATATCGACGATCCGAATAGTAGCTGCCACATGGCCACTTGCGAGTGTCTTCATCGACGTGATCCGCCCATCGGGCGTCACAAGATCGTGGTGGAATGGCGAAAGGTAGCTCTCCATGGATCAATAGCCCTTGTTTTTTTCGTAGCGGCCCATGAGCGAACACTCGGCAAGCACATGGCCTTGCATTGCTTTTTCAACAGCATGCTTATTGGATCTCTCTGGCAAATTAAGGCGGCAATTGAGGGCATATAGCTTGAAAAAATAACGGTGTTCGCCATTCGGCGGGCATGGCCCGCCGTAGCGAGTGTGCCCAAATGTTGTCAATCCCACGACACAAGGCGGTGTGCTACTATCGCTCACCTCGGTGACAGAAGGATCGATATTGAACAAAACCCAATGATCCCACATCCCATCTGGTCTCACGTGGTGCGGCACGTCTGGGTCGTCCATGATTAATGCAAGGCTTTGAGTGCCCGCGGGGATGTCGTGAAATGTGAGAGGTGGATTTACGTTGGCGCCCTCACACGTGTAACGGGAGGGGATGATTCCATGGTCTTGGAAAGCAAGGCTCGTTAATCGCATATCATAAGATATAAACGATTGCCATTTTTCTGACCTCTTTACTCAGATACATCCAATATGACACAATTGTTCTCTTGGTCGATATACCAAGAGGGATTGAAAAATTGGGAAACGGGCAAGAAGGTTTCTTCAGATTCTCGATCTGGAGCGAGCGGCCGTGCTCTAGAGCGAACGGCCGCAAGCGAAGATGAGAAATCTGAAGAAAAGCCGACGCCGCCCGAAACCAATTTTTCGATCACGAGGGGTATATGAAAAAGGTTCCTAGAAGTCTTGGAGTACATGACGGATCGTTCCATGCGGATGAAGTCACCGCGTGCGCTTTATTGCTTTTGTATGATCTCATCGATGAGAACAAAGTCATTCGGACGCGTGATCCAGAAAAGCTAAGTACTTGTGATTTTGTGTGCGATGTCGGTGGTGTTTTTGATCCTGAACAAAGGCGTTTTGATCACCATCAAGTTGATTATAAAGGCTCCCTCAGCAGCGCCGGTATGGTGCTGGCCTATTTGGTAAAGCATAAAAAAATGAGCGAGCCTCTCTACACGATGCTCAATGAGACATTGATCATGGGGGTTGATGCGCATGATAACGGAGTTTTCCATATCGTATTGGGCACAACAAACTTTTCTCAAGTGATCTCCAATTTTTTGCCGGTGCGCTACGATTCGCCCCCAGAAGCGATGGATGCGGCGTTTATGACGGCAGTTCGATTTGCTCGCGGCCATCTGGAAAGGCTTCATGAGCGGTTTGCCTACACACAAGAATGCCTCGAACAAGTGAGGCAGGCCATGCAGAACCCTGAGCCCATTTTGATTTTTGATGAGTCCATTCCCTGGATCGATAACTTTTTCGAGCTCGGTGGCGCCACGCACCCAGCGCAATATGTCATTATGCCCTCGGGTGACCATTGGAAACTGCGCGGTGTGCCGCCGACACATGCCGAACGGATGAAAATCAGAAGGCCCTTGCCACTTGCCTGGGCAGGCCTACATGAGGCAGAATTACAGGCCAAAACCCAGATTAAGGGGGCTATTTTTTGCCACAAGGGACGCTTTATTTCCATTTGGAAAACCAAAGAAGATGCTCTTAAGGCGGCCCACTTGGCATTGAAGGAGGGACGATGACGACGGTGTTTGAACGGATTATCAAAGGCGAGTTGCCTGCAACAAAAGTGTTTGAGAACGAACGGATTTTGGCCATCGAAGACATCCACCCCGTGGCCCCCGTCCATATCCTCATTATGCCGAAAAAGCACTTCCCCAATTTGCAAAGCGTCCCGACAGAAGATTTGCACTTAATTGGCGAGATCGTCGAAGTGGCCCAGAAGATCGCCCGCGAAAAGCACGTCGCCGATGGATATCGCCTTGTGACTAATAATGGGGTGAGTGGGGGTCAAGTGATCTACCATCTGCACTTCCACTTGATCGGAGGCAGAAAACTTGGTAGAGAAGGGTAATGCGTCTTGTCATTATCCTCGCTCCGCTGCTTTTACTAGCGCAAAGTCCTGATTATCAGGAACTAAGGAAAGTTCAGGCGCATCTTGCCGTCGATGACCCCCATTCTGCGCTCCAAGAAGCAAAGCGCCTGTATGAGCTCTATCCTAATTCTAAAGAAGCCGCCACTATGCTCATCGAGGCGTTTGCTGCGAAAGGCGAAGAAGCAGAGGCTTTGCAGGCATGGCATGCGCTGTCACTGCGATTTCCCGATCTGATTTTCGAAAGGCAACTTCTGGAAGAGATTGCTTGGGGATCTCTTAAACGAGGGTGCAATTCAACCCAGTATGGAGTGCGAATTGCCGCCCTTGTTGGCGTCTATTTGACGCAAGATACAAGAGCCGTGCCTGTGCTTCTCAGGATGATGAGAGACTCCAACGCCGTTGTCCGTTCGATTGCGGTCCAGCTCGCATCAGCGTATCGCGACATGCCACTCAAAGCCGAAATCTTGCGTTTGATCAAAGACGAAAAAATCTGGATGGTTCGTTTGGAGCTGATCAAGACAGCCGGTTTATTGCATATGGAAGAGGTGGCGCCCCAATTGAAACAATGGGTTCAATCGGAAAAGACCACATATGAGGAAAGGCAGCTTGCCATCCAAGCGCTACTTCAGATCTATGACGAAATTGGATTTGAACAATGGGAGCGATTTGCGACGAGTAACCGCGCCGGATTGCGACACTTGGCATGTCGGATTGCCGAATACTTTGGCATGGATGCGGCTGCGCCGACAGTGGCTCGTCTTATCCTAGATCCCCACCCCGATGTCCGGATTGCGGCGATCAATGCATGGGGTTTAACCTACTATAAAACGCGATCCTTGACTGAGGCGTTACCCCATCTGAAAAGCGCTCTTGACGATGCTACCCCTGACGTTGCAATTACAGCTGCTTGGGCAATGGCGGTGATGGGCGAGCCGGAAGGGGGAGTTCGATTACAGAAATGGCTCACTGATCCCACACCCGAATACCGACGCATGGCGGCGGCGGCGGTTGCTGCAACAGGTCCTCGGTGCAAAGAAATCGCAGCTCAGATGCTTAGCGAAACCCAAGATCGCTATGTGAAAGCCAATTTAGCGCTCGGTCTTTTAGGGCAGCGATATGAGATTGCCAAGGCATCCGATATTCTCTTTGAGATGCTTGAGACCGAAAAACGGATGTGGATGTGGGACAACCGCGCAAATCCGCTCTTTCAAACCCTAGCCCCTAGCCAAGTGCGCCATGTCGATCATATTCCAAATTACCCAGAGGCGATCGATCAGATGACCCGTTTGAATCTCGTATCGATCCTTGCCTACGTGGAAGACCCAAGAGCTGAAACAGCG
>JBDKJI010000093.1:0-11200 GCA_039796655.1 Chlamydiota bacterium
AACACCGCTACACCCCCCTTCGATCGCCAACCGTACGATATTCTCAGGATCAAAGTATTCGGGGTTCATAGAGAACGAATAGCCCGCGCCATGCTCTACGCCCTGATCAACAGGGAGTAAGGAAAGATAACCGCTGTGGCCTAGCCTACCATGGTCCCAGAGCGTTTGTAAGCTGCGGAGCACGGAAATAGTGCGATCCGAAACGCCAAAGATCCGATCAACCCAATCAGAGCCTGGTAGATGAAGCGCCATCTTGGGGATTGTTTTGCATACATGACCGAGGAGAAACTCGGCTCGCTCTCCAAGAAGAGCAGCGATGTCAGATTGTTTTCTTGTTGGGGTCATTTATCTAGAAAATGACGGAAGAGTCGGTTTTTGGGCAACCCAAAAACCGACAAAGACTATTGACCAGCTCCTGCTTTAGCAACCCATATATTCTGGATTTGCCTTTGCAATCCCGGATTCACTCCTGGCAAAAACTCAATCGATTCGCAATAAGCGCGTCCCACAGCCACAAAAGGACGAGGGCCTTCTGCATCTTCTGTGTCTGTATCAGGCAGTTCGTCAAAATGATCTCCCGACTTGAACGAATATGTTTGAAGCTGTAGACCGGGACCTATAACAATCTTACGAGCTATCAACACAACCTGCCCAGCATGCACATCAACGCGATGCTCGACCCCAATCCTCAAAGTGTCTGTAGCAGTGATCGATACCCTTTTCGCTGTAATACTGACATTACTAAGACCTAAATTTTCCTTACTAGTAATTCGAACTATAGGCGATTGAAAAGCATGGCCTTGAACCTTTCCTGCCTGAGCTGGCCAAATAATGACTCGCTCATCAGCGTGACTTGTTTGATTGTGCACTTGTGCTAACATAAAACCTCAAATGGTTGTAAAACAGTTAACGAATGTACGCAGCTATTGTTTAATAAGCAATAGAGTCCCCACGGAACAAAATTATTCTATGTAAAGAGCAAAGCTCTTGAGATACTGGCTTTCGGGGTGGTAGATCGATACGGGATGGTCGATGGCCGGGATGTGGCGCGAAACGATCTTTACAAAGCGCCCGGCCTCAGAGGCGGCGCGAAAGAGGATGTTGGCAAAGAGCGCTTCATCGATGTGGTATGAGCACGACGCGGTGAGGAGAATCGAGCGGGGCGCCATGTTTTGGATCACATGACGATTGAGCTCTTTATAGGCCCGAAACGCTTTGGGGACGTCTTGCCGTTTTTTGACAAATGCCGGCGGATCGAGGATCACAAGGTCGTAGCTCCAATCGGCGGTTTGCACAAATTGAAATACGTCTTCAGCAATGAAACGGTGTTGGGTGGAGTCAATCTGATTCAGACGAATGTTTTCTTGGCATTGGGCCTCGCACTTGGCGTTGATTTCGACGCTATCGACGGTGAGCGCGCCGCCAAGGAGTGCGGTGACAGAAAAGCCGCCGGTATAGGCAAATGCGTTCAATACTTTTTTACCGCGCGCCATCTTACGCACCCACGCGCGCATCTCTCGTTGGTCAAGAAAGAGCCCTGTTTTCTGCCCCGTTTGGACGTTGACGGTAAACTGCATCCCGCTTTCTAGAGCAATCACTTCGGGGTTGGGATCGCCAACAAGGTGCGCCCTCACCTCATCAAGCCCCCCTTTTTTACGCAAGAACGAGGTCGATTTCTCAAAGATGGCTTTGGGGTTGAGAAGCGATCGAAGGGTGTCGATGATGAGGGATTTGTAGCGATCGATACCGGGGTGCGAGATTTGAAGCACGAGAACGCCGTTGTAGGCGTCGACGATGAGACCGGGAAGAGAGTCCCCTTCAGCGTGGATGAGGCGGATCGCATTGGTTTCAGCTGGATTGAACCACTTTAGGCGAAGTTCAATTGCCTCGTTGATCTTGCGCTTCAGGGCCTCTTCAATCGTCTCTCCCGCACTGGCAATCATGTGCGCTGCGATCGATTGCCCTCGCGGATTGAGAAAAGCTAGGCCAATGGGTTTCTTGGCGGCTGTGAGCACTTGCACGACATCACCTGTCTCTGCATCGGGATAGGTGGCCACGGCGCCCGAATAAATCCACTGATGATGCCGGAGAAGAGCTTTTTCTTTGCCTGGCGCTAGATTAAGGCTAGGCGCCCTTGTTTCTTCCATGGTCTCTCTTTGGTAACTACCTGGCCGATGAGGTCGTAGCCAGCTACATCGGTAATCTCAACTTGATACAGGGGCCCATACGCATCGACAAGCCTGCCGTCGTTGATGATGATTTGTCCGTCGATGTCGGGGCACTGCCCCGCATGGCGAGCGCGCATTAAGTAAGGCGAATCGGGGTGAGGCCCTTCGACGATTGCAGAGAGGGTTTGTCCGACCCACTTTTTCTGCCACTTTTTGAGCGCTTTCTGCTGAGCGCGCGCTAATCGATCAAACCGCTTTTGTTTCATGGCCGGATCAATCTGGTCGGGCAGCCTTGCCGCATACGCTTCTTCTTCTTTGGAAAACTGAAAAATGCCGACGTTATCGAGCTCGGTTGTCATCACAAAATCGATGAGCTCTTCGAACATCGCATCTGTCTCACCAGGAAACCCCACCATGAGCGAAGTGCGGATCGAAATGTGGGGTATCTCAGAGCGGAGTTTGGCGAGGATGGTTTTGATCTCGGATGACGATGTGGTGCGGTGCATGGCTTTGAGCATCGGATCTGCAATGTGCTGGATCGGCATGTCGAGATAGGGACAAATTCTGGGGTCCGACTTCATGATGGCAATCAGTTCATCATCGATTTCGTCAGGGTACAGATAAAGAAGGCGCAGCCAAAACGGCTCCTCGATCTTCAGGAGCTCTTGTAAGAGTGCGTGAAGCGCCCTTTTTTCTTTTCGGTCTTTGCCAAAATCGCCTAAGTCTTGCGCAATCAAAATGACTTCAAAGACGCCCTGGGCTAAGAGTGAGCGAAATTCCGATACGACTTGTGAGGTGGACTTACTTTTGAGGGGGCCTTTGATCGTGGGGATGATGCAAAACGCGCACCTTTTTTTACACCCTTCAGCAATCTTCAGATAAGCGTAGTGTTTCGGCGTCGTGAGCATGCGGGGCACTTCGCCCCATTCGAGATAACTTTTTTCTTTGCCGATCCACTCTGCTTGCGTGTCGGTCTGCACGGCATCGACGATCTTCTCAATGCTCCCCGTACCGACGTAGGCGTGAACGTCTGGGAACTGCGATTCGATGAGGTGTTTATGCTTTTGCACCATGCAACCGGCGACGATCACTTTGGCGCCCTCTTTTTTCTTCTGAAACATCTCGCCAATTGTATCGAGTCCCTCTTGCCGAGAGGCCTCTAGAAATCCGCATGTGTTAATGACGAGATAATCGGCCTCGGCGAGATCGGTAGTAATTTCATAACCCGCCTTGAGAAGAAGGCCTATCATCACTTCGGTATCGACAAGATTCCTTGCGCAACCAAGCGAGGTAAAATGAAACTTATTTTTAAAATCGAGGTCTCGCTGCAACATATGGGAGAATTCTAAGCTATGGTAGATTCGAATACAAGAAATTCCAAAGCATGCTTTTTAAAAAATTTCTTTTCTTCCTCCTCTCCTTGTGGTGCATCGTCACAGGGACGTTTGTTTTGATGCATGCGATCCCGGGTGATCCATTCATTGGGGAAAGGCCGCTGCCAGATGAAGTGCTGAAAGCGCTCCACGCTCACTGGGGTCTCGATGCCCCTCTGCTCGTCCAGTATGGAAGATATTGGCTCGCCCTCGTCCAGGGCGATTTGGGAAGGTCCATCGTCTACGAAGGGCAAACCGTCGTGAGCTTGATTGGAGAGGCGTTCCCTATTTCAGCTAGGCTCGGGCTACAAGCGCTTGTGCTAGCCATTGTCATGGGGACGTTCGGCGGTATTGTCGCTGCGCTATTTCGTAAGTCGTGGGTCGATCGAGTGACGCTAGCTTGGACAACTCTCGGTGTGTCGATACCCAATTTTGTCGTGGCGTCGATCTTGCAGTATTGGCTTGCGGTACGTTGGCACTATCTCCCCGTGGCTCGCTGGGGCGGGTGGGAGCATACGGTGCTACCGACACTGGCTCTTGCGATCCTGCCGACGGCGTTCATCTTGCGCCTGATCCGCGCTTCTTTGAGCGACGCTTTATCGCAAGACTACATCCGCACCGCGCTTGCCAAGGGACTGTCTGTCAGAGCCGTCGTGTGGAAACACGGCGTCCTCAATGCGCTGCTACCCGTTGTCACTTATTTGGGGCATGTCGGAGCGCAAATCTTGACCGGCAGCTTCATGATCGAAAAGATCTTCGCGATACCGGGGCTCGGACAATGGATGATCGTCAGCATCGGCGGACGCGATTACCCCATGATCGCAGGGCTCGCTCTTTTTTATGGCACGCTCCTTGTCACCATCATGTTCTTGATCGAACTCATCACTTGGACCATTGACCCGCGAATTAAGAGATCCGATGCGCCGTGAAATAGTGATTTTGTGTTTGATCGTGGGTGCAGCGCTGGTTGGACCCTACGTCTCGCCCTACGCGTACGACGAGATTGCCCTCGCTATGAAAAACATGCCCCCTTCTGCAGCCCATTGGTGGGGCACCGATGAGCTTGGCCGCGATCTGTGCACAAGGACACTCTATGCAACCCGCTTGTCTCTTCTGATCGGCGCTCTGGCCGCTCTCATCGATGGATGCATCGGCGTCGTATGGGGCTCGATTGCCGCCTATACAGGCGGCAAGACAGATGAAACGATGATGCGCCTGTGCGACGTTGTCCAATCGATACCATCGCTACTCGTGGTGATTTTACTCACCGTCGTGTGTGGCTCTGGCATCGGGACTCTTATCCTTGCCATGACATGCACAGGGTGGATCTCGATGGCGCGCATCTGCCGTAGCCAAATCGTATGGCTCAAAGAACAAGACTTCATCAAAGCTGCCATCATCCTCGGCGCTTGCCCTCCTAGAATTGTCGTGCGCCACCTCCTCCCGAACGCGATCTCCCCCCTCATTGCAACGGCTACTTTGACCATCCCCCTCGCGATTTTTACCGAGTCGTTTCTCAGCTTCCTCGGCCTCGGCATCCAACCACCGAGCGCAAGTTTAGGCTCGATGATCAACGACGGCCTCAGCGCCGTTGTATACTACCCGTGGCGCCTCTTTGTGCCTGCTGGTGCGATGACTGTTATTATGCTGACACTGAATGTGTTAGGTAACTCGTTGTCAGAGATGAGCGCAAACAAAGCGTACCCTTTCGCGCGCCGCGCGAAAGGGCAAAACATAGATCGCACTACTGGGTTACTGAATGTGCGTGATCTGACCATTGGCTTTGAGGGGCGAGGCAATGTGGTGAGAGGGATCTCGTTTACCGTGGAGGAAAATCAGAGCGTTGCGATTGTCGGGGAAAGTGGCAGTGGGAAAACCGTTTCGGTGCACGCTCTCTTCGGGTTTTTGCCCACAGCGCAGATTGCAGGCTCTATCTCATTTGCTGGACGATTGGGTGTCGACGTCGGCATGATTTTTCAAGACCCGATGCACTCACTGAATCCCACCATGACCATCGGCGCGCAAATTGCCGAGGGGTTGATCTATCATAAGATCATGCAACCAAAAGAGGCCAAGGCGCGAGCCACTGCTTTACTATCCGAAATGGGATTTACAGAGCCCGAAAACTACAGCACGATGTATCCACACCAACTCAGCGGCGGACAAAGGCAGCGCGTGATGATCGCAATCGCCGCGGCCTGCAACCCTCGCCTCTTAATTGCCGATGAGCCCACAACGGCGCTCGACAAAGCCACGCAAAAACAGGTCGTTGCCTTACTCCAAAACCTCCGCAAACGCTCTCAGATGAGCCTGATTTTCATCACCCATGACTTGTCGCTTGTCTCAGAGCTTTGCGACACCGTGTACGTGATGTATGCAGGCAAAATTGTCGAGCAAGGATCTGTGGCAAGCGTTCTCACAGCGCCACGCCATCCGTACACAAAAGCCCTTGTCCAATCGATCCCCACACTCGACACACCCAAAGACGCCCCCCTCTTTGCTATCCCGGGCTTTCCCCCCTCTCGCGTCGACCAGATCGTAGGCTGTCCATTCGCACCCCGCTGCAGATTGGCTCAAGACCAATGCAAAAAGCATGAACCCTCGTTGAGTGGCAATAGCGCATGCTGGGAGACAATGGAGTGATTGAAGTACGCCACCTGACCAAGACGTATCGCATGGGCAAACAAGCGGTCGTTGTTTTGAACGACGTGTCATTTGTTCTGCAGCGAGGCGAAGCCCTCGGCGTCATTGGTCCCAGCGGCTCGGGCAAATCGACACTCGCAAAGTTGCTCCTTCGCCTCGAAAAGCCCACGTCAGGCTCGATCTTGTATGAGGGCAAAGACATTACTCAAACAAGAACGCTCTCTCTATGCCGCGCTATCCAAATGATCTTCCAAGATCCAACAGGCTCGCTCAACCCTAAAATGAAAGTGGCCGACCTCATCGGTGAAGCGATGCTCATCCACAAACTGCCGATCGACGTCGATTTTTGGCTGACTCAGGTTGGTTTAGCCACCGAACTTAAAACACGCTACCCACACGAACTCAGCGGCGGGCAAAAACAACGGGTCGGTATCGCTCGAGCGCTCGCCGTCCAACCCAAGGTGCTCATCTGCGATGAGCCCATCGCTTCTTTGGACGTGTCGATCCAGGCACAAATCTTAAACTTGCTCATGGACCTCAAAAAGCGCTTCCAGCTGACCTATCTCTTTATAGGCCATGATCTTGCAACTGTTCGCTATGTGTCTGATCGCATCGTCTCTATGGACCATGGTAGACTGTCAAAAATATAATTAAGATTTATTATTTTATTTTGATTTTGTAAAATATACTAATGAGCACGCAAACATCAGAAACAACTCGATATTACCCAATTCTCAGACAACCCACTCCAGTGCCTTCCTGGGGCAGAGTAAAAATATGTATTAACGGTTTGAGTGTTGAAGAACTTATCCGAGGCCTTGAAGAGACTTTCCAAACGAGGGTGCGATTTGCCTCAAACCGCACGAGTTTAGGTGAAATTGCTATTGTGTATTGCGGAGAAATCCATGAAACACGATTCCATCGCAATTTCAATGGAACTGTTTTATCAGTGTTGAGTCGATCTCCTAGCGACTCAGCTCTTTTGGAAGGGGGAAGAGCCGATTTGACTTTATGCGTAGCACAGGACCACACATCAGTCTTGCAGGTGAGCAGCTGGGAAAAACGCCCCTCAAACGCCCAAAGAGACCAACTCATAGGACGTCTTATCAATCAAGGCATTCATATGCAAAGAGTGCGCAAAGCCAGAGAACTGATCGTTGATGATTACAACGCCAAGATAAAGCTCTTGGAAGAACATTTACAGCAAGGTCAAGCACTTTTGGCAGACATTGCAAAATCAGATGATGCATATGCAGAAGTATTGACACAAGATCTCATCAATCTCGATATACAAGGTATTCATGAGGTGGTCTTGGAGCTGGAAGGCTATATTGCGCAAGGTAAGGAAGCAGCTTTGGATCTCAAATCAGGTGCCGGCAGACTATTAAAAGAATACGAAGACCTGACTCAAAATTACATCACACAGACGTGGGCAAATCGACAAAGGTCTCTTGTAGAACGATCTAGCGAGGCGGCACGTCAATCGGAGGGGGTGTCAAGAGTCTTTGTCATTGCCGGTGTCAATCATTTATTTGCGCTAGGATCCGAGACTGCTTTGGAACCTTTGCTTGCTCAGCATTTTCTTTCGACCGAGCCGCCGCCATACCTGAGCCTATACGGCGAGGCAGCACCTGCCGGAGCCGAGCAACAGATGGAAACTGCTTTTACCCCTCTTACCGTCATTGATTTCGAGCGAATGCCAAAACGATTTGGTATACATAGCCTTATCCGAGTCTATCGCCAAAAGCTAGCGGCACTCGATGTCTGGGAAGAACCTGTGGCTCCGTTTCCTGACCCCACTGATTTTATCGCAAGAGCCAACTCGCTGCTATCAGAGCGCGGTCTTGGATCAAGGCCTGCCGCAGAATAGGACCCTTGTGCGGGATGAGCGAAACACTTGCTCTGCTTCGTGCCAGAAGTGGGTGTCTTGTTTGCCGCCAACACCCAAAACGACGAGGTCGAATTCACCGCTTTCGCCGAGTCGCTCAAGCGCCGATGCGATCGAGCGAGAGCGAATGAGCTCCACGTGCGGCGTCAAATGAAATTCACCCGCAACAGCGCTTGCTTTCTGCAAAGCTGCTTCCGCAAGCGCTTCTTTATCTCCCATGGGCGCGTCCATCGGGAGCGCAGAGGGCACTTCCAGGACGTAAACAACTGTAATTTTGCTCTGATGGATCTTAGCAAGCTGAAAAGCGATCTGCAACGCTTCGGTCTCTTGCGAAGCTCTTGCCGCAACCAGGATGTGCTTGTGCTCGACAGGCCTGTATTCGGGGACTTTTACATGGCTTACCTTGAGCTGACCTGTAACCCGGAGCTCTTTGGATCGGCGGTAATAGTAATACATCGCAACACCCAAAATGATCCAACTAAACCCAAGGATTCTCCCTTCCGGCTTGGTCAAAACAACTAAACACCACGTCGCAAAGGTCCCTAAAGCGCCGATCACAGCCGTGAGCGGTATGGTGCGTGATCGACCTATCGGAATGTTAAGCGGCGCCCGAAAGGGCCGCGTAAGTTCTGGTTTTTTGTAGCGCAACACAATCAGCGACATGTGAGCGGCAAAGAATGCGATCTGCGCGCCAAAGTTATACAAATCGGCGAGAAACAGCATCTGCCCGCGACTGGCCCAAATGACGGCAATCGCAGCGAGTGAAAACACCGTTAAAGAAACATGGGGCGTTCGAAATTTGGCGTGGAGGCGGTAGAAAAAATTGGGCAGCTGATAATAACGCCCCATCGAAAAGGTGAGCCTTGAACAACCGAGCAGACCCGCGTTGGCTGCGACGAGTAAGAGAAGGGCTGCGATTAAACCAAACCAAGGGGCTAATAGCGCACCACCAATAGGCAGCTTGGATACGATGCCAGCAATTGGATCTTCTAAGTAGGTGGTGCCGAGCTCTTGCGGCACGATGACCGACAAACCAACCGTTGCGATCCCCAGATACAAAAAGACCAAAATGAACATGGTCCATCGAATCGCCTTCGGAATTGTGATCGAGGGGTGTTTGGCTTCGGCGGCCATCTGCGTAATGGCCTCAATGCCGGTGTAGGCGACCATGGCCATCGCAACCCCCTTCATAAAGTTCCACCAATCGGGAGAATTCATAGACATTGGATCGGCGATCTTCATCTGACTCCACACATACGGAAGGTTGAGCGCTAAAAGGGCTCCAACCAGAATCACGAACGCCTGAGATAAAACTGTGATCAAACTCAGATAAAAATTCAGACGACCCGATCCACGAGTTCCTAAGATGTTGACAATCAATAAAGCAAGAATGATCAGTGTGCTGAAACCAAGGTGCACTAGACCCGTATCGGGCAGTGGTATGTGGAGAACGCCGATGACATAGCGCAGGTAAGGGGGAATGGCAAAAACAGCGATGGCAATCGAGACGATGTAATCAAGGAGAAGGCTCCAACCCGCAACAAACGAAATCAGGTCGTTAAAGGCGTTTCTGGAAAAAGTCGCTGAACCGCCAGGTTCTGGAAATGCGGCAGCCATTTCGGCGTACGTATAACAGGTACAAAAGAAAAAAAGACCTGCGATCAGAAGAGCGATCGGCGTCGCGCCGAGAGCAAAGAGCGCGGTAGCCCCCAAAGCGTAGTAAATGGACGATCCAACATCGCCATAGCCAATTGCGAAGAGATCACTGACGCCAAGGACCCGTTTTAAGCTTTTTTTCTCAAGATGAAATACGTGCTCTCTCATACCACGTTTGCAGCCAACCGAAAGCCGTATGTACCATTGACAGCGCCCGGATTATTGCGATGTCGATGAGCGCAGCGCAAATCTTCTTTTAGGCTCTTCCAACAACCACCTCGAAGAACTCGATAGACACCTTGGTTTGGACCTTTGGGTTGATCAGGCTCGATCGATGAGGTGTCGTAATAATTGTACGCATACCAATCGTGGCACCAGTCATAGACGTTGCCAGCCATGTCATACAGACCAAGAGCGTTGGGCGGATAGCTGCATACAGGCGTCGTATCGGAACTGAAAAAATTGGCCTGAGTTCTCTCAATATCATCACCTGTGGGATACAAGCCAGTGTCGCGCCCGCTCACAGCGGCCACTTCCCACTCAGCCTCGGTCGGCAACCGTTTACCGACCCATTTGGCGTACGCTGTGGCTCCATACCAAGTGACGCCGACGACGGGATGGCGCGCGTAACCCGACTCAATTGTCAGCTTGCCCGCGCTCCGTTTGATTCTTGCATCTTTGAGTCGGATGATGTCGTTGTTATTGTGGTCTTTTTCTCCGCCCATCACCTGCAAAAAACGGACAAACTGTTCGTTAGTAACGGGGTGAATGTCGATGGCAAAGGGCGTGAGGCGAATAGCATGACGGGGCGCCTCATCACGCGCGCCGTCATTCGAACCTCTGTAATAGGTGCCGCCAGGGACCACAACCATGTCTGTCAAAATAGGGGTGACAAGCGTTGTCTCATCTTTTTTCGGTGTATAGTGCGATACCGCGAGCTCTCGCTGAAACACAGCGGCTGGGTCGGCCTCATATTCGGGGCGCGCAATCTCTTGCGGCTTAAACACAGGTTTGGGGGAGGCTTCGACAAGTTCTTCGCTCGGCGCTTCTACAGGGAACTCAAACGCCATCTGCTGCACCGACTCCACCTTCGGTTCAAGCTCAGAAAGGTGGTGAATTTCTTTACCAAATGTCTTGGGCGCATGGACAAAATCCTGCAGCGCAGCGCCAAGCCGAGAGGGCCTTGCCATCGGACTATGCTGCAAAAGGCGGCTGATGAGTAGATCCCAATTGAGTTTAGCCTCTGGGAGCCCTTTTGCGACCACCTCAAAGCACCCTTCAGGCCACTTTCTTAAAAGAAGATAGTAGGCTAGCACCCCAAACGCATAAGCATCGACAGAAGCTTCCTTAGCGGAAGGTAAAAAGGCCTTTTGTTCCGGAGATAAAAACGCAAAACTTTGCATGAATGTACGGGCATGCTCTGGCGGATCAAGCAAAGCAAAGGCATCGCCCATTTGCTCGATGAGACGGCG
>JBDKJI010000094.1:0-3403 GCA_039796655.1 Chlamydiota bacterium
AGCGCACCTACCACATACCGCGCCGATCTGACCGTCGAAGAACGAGCCGATAAATGGGCGCTTTACATCGATGAGCCAAGCGTCGACTGGAATCATGAGTACATAGCGATTGCGTCTTACAATGAAGAAGAAACAAAAACGCTGCGGCAATGGCGTACGTCAGCTCATTGGCTTCTTCGTACTCTCAAACGGCGAAAACAAATTTTATATAAAGTCGGCCTCTATTTGCTCAAGGCGCAACCCGCTCTATGGACAGGAAAAGGGACAATAGCCCCTCTCACAATCCGGGCATTGGCGGACAAACTGGGACTACACGAGTCGACCCTGTCGCGCGCCATCGCAGGCAAAGTCATGCGGACTCCCCGCGGTCTCATTCCTCTCAGCACATTTGTCCCCGGAAACTCGCCCAAAGACCCCTTGCACACAGCACTACAGCAACTGATTGCACAAGAAAACCCGAGCCACCCTCTAACAGATGACGAACTGAAACAAGCGCTCCAACAACGCGGTTTTCAAATGGCACGCCGCACCATTGCTAAACACCGACAGCAGCTCCAGATAGCCCCTTCTTACAGACGGGTCAACAAACCCAATTCGCCATCGTCGCACGTTCCAGAATGCTCGCAGGAGCCTCCTCGGGATTCAACAAAGCCCGCCTAGGTACAATGATTGTTTGCTCAAGCGCATATTGTCCTGAAAGAGCCGCATGGGACACCTGATCCGTAAAAACAGCCCAGCAAGAACGAGGAGGAAACTCCCAGCGATCTTTATGACACGTTTCTTGAAATAGCGCATGCTCTTTCAAGAAGTGATGAAACCTGAGCATGAAATCATCATAGGGCGAGCGCTCTGGAATAGGAATGCCCAGTTTTCTTAAGCATGATCGCGCAATCCTTTTTGCCAAAGCCCCCCTCGTATAACGCATCGACAAAGGCATTTTCATCTCCCGATAAAACTTCTGAAACAACTCTTTGAAGGGGCCTGACGTATGCCATACTCTGGGTTCATGCGGGTTGATATTGGTAAAAAACCGCAAAATACGATCGCCATATAACGGCCTCGTTGGAAATGCATCGACGTGAAGGAGGTCATTTCTCGCTCTAAGACGCAAAGGACGTCCCTTCTCCTGGAAGGGGCGAAAACTGGCATAATCAAGGCGCCATGCATCGGCATATTGCGGCAGTAATTGCCTTAAGAATGAAACTGCGTTTGCCGAATACCGTCGGAGCACCGCATGCATCTTCAACAAAGCATCTTTGTCTGATGCAGAATGATTATGGACCACATCGACATCGGGCTTATACGAGATATTTTTTCTCAAACGACTCGAGCCCTGCTTTTGAGCCAGCAAGAACGAAATATCTTCCGCAGGGAAAGCAAACGGTATTGTCTTAAAGAACAAAATGTTTCCTTTCTCCAATTCACGACAGCAATCCATTGATTCGTCTACGATTGCGAGTTGAGCCATGGTTTCTCCTTTATGTTATACGCCAAGCGAAGAAGCCTCCAACGAAGACTCGCATCGCCAATCGATTTGCCAAACGCTAACGCTTCGATCTCATCATCTGAGAGTCGAAACAAAAAACCCCGAGCGCCTTCGATAGGCAGTCCAAGTCTAGCCGCGGCTTTTGTCAGCACTCGATGTCGAAAAACTAACCGAATGAACCCTAGGCTAAGCCACACGGACGCCAATAAATAGGCCGCAGGCCAAACCAACCCCACCACAAGACACCCCATCAAAGGCCACACTTCCCAAGGTCTTTGCACAATCGGCCCTAAGACCCGCCGCCACTTTTTTTCGGCGCTCATGTAAGCAAAAAATTCTTCCCACTTGGGGCAATCAAAAGTCGCCCTTGCTGCATGCACAGCTTCGTGCGCTAAAATTTCACCCCGATCGTAGATCGCCAGGTAAGACCCTTTTTTCAATTTCTTTCTTAACTGAATCGATAAAGCGCCATTCAATCCAATCCACGTTGCCGCGCCTTCCCAAGGACGCAGCGAGCGATCTGAATAGTAAGCGGGAAGACAACGTGGCGAGAAAGCAAAGATTTTTCCCAAATGCGTTCGAGGCCATTCCCAATGCGCCTCAGCAATCGCATCGTCTGCTAGTTCTACAGCAGTCTGATAGCAGCGGCGAACGCGAGCAACGAATGCGCCCTCCGGCTCGTTAGGCCCCGGAATGAAGCCTTGAGCGTTGAGTTTGAGTAGCTCCTGATCATCCATCGAGCGCCGATTATCGATTTTCTAACACCCAAAGTAAAGTAGAACTGAGCAAAAATTTGCACTTTGTGGAACAATCGGGTACGATCTGACCATTTCCGGAATACCTTATATATGGCCAAAGCCCTCGTTATTGTCGAATCGCCTGCGAAAATTAAAACCCTGAAAAAGCTTTTAGGGCCTAATTATTTCTTTGAGTCTTCGATTGGTCATATCCGCGATTTGCCGCAGAAAGAATTCGGAATTGACGTAGAGCACGATTTTGAACCTACCTACGTCACAATGCCTGACAAAAAGGATGTCATCAAGCGACTGAAAGAGGCGGCAGCCAAAGCCGATATCGTCTATTTATCTCCTGATCCGGACCGAGAAGGGGAAGCCATTGCCTGGCATATTGCGTCGATATTACCCAAGTCGACCAAGATCAAACGCACCTCATTCCAGTCGATCACCAAAGACGCGGTACTCACCGCTCTTGAAAACCCCCGTAATATCGATATCGATCTCGTCAACGCCCAGCAAGCAAGACGTCTGCTTGATCGCATCGTCGGCTACAAAATTTCCCCCATTCTCACGCGACGCGTTAAACGAGGACATGGCGGCACTTCGGCAGGTCGAGTCCAATCGGTAGCGCTCAAACTGGTGGTCGACCGCGAAAAAGAGATCGACGCCTTCGTACCCGTTGAGTATTGGACCCTTTCGGCAGAATTGAAGCCTAAAGACCAGGAGCGCGCCTTCTCAGCCCATCTCTATACCGTCGACGGTCTTAAAGTAGAAAAAGAAAAATCGGGCGATAAACCGTGTTTTTTAGTTCCGAACAAAGAAACAGCGGAACGACTACTCCAGCGTTTGAAAAAAGCCAAGTACTCCGTAGGCAATGTCGATCGGAAAGAGAAAAAGAGAAATCCCGTCCCTCCCTTCATTACATCGACACTCCAGCAAGAAGCCAGCCGCCATTATGGTTTTTCTGTATCGAGAACAATGAGCATTGCCCAAAGTCTCTACGAAGGCGTCGACGTCGGCCCCGAAGGCCCGGAAGGCTTAATCACCTACATGCGTACCGATGCATTCAACGTCGCCCCTGAAGCAATTCAAGCCGCGCGCGGATACATCTTAAAGCACTTTGGAAAAGAATATCTCCCAGACCAACCGCGTATGTATGCCTCGAAGAAAAGCGCCCAAG
>JBDKJI010000095.1:0-7428 GCA_039796655.1 Chlamydiota bacterium
TCGATCGCTTCTATAAAGCGATCCATAAAGTGCAACCCTCCTTCATCCGCGTCGAAGCCGATGAAGTAACGTATTGCCTGCATGTCATTTTGCGCTTTGAAATCGAACAAGAACTCATCCGCGGTACGCTATCAGTTTCTGATCTACCCGAAGCATGGAACACCAAAATGAAGGAGTTCTTTAAGATCACCCCACCCACCGACAGGCAGGGGTGCCTTCAAGACATCCACTGGTCCCTTGGTGATTTTGGATACTTTCCCACATATGCCCTCGGTAATATGCTCGCTGCCCAATTTTTCAAAGCCTTCGAAAAAAAACACCCCGATTGGGAGACGCGCGTCGAAGCAGGAGATTTCGTTTTCATCCGCGATTTTTTGAGGGACAACGTCCATCGCCACGGACGGCGCTACAACATGGAAGAACTCGCCAAACGGGTTACCGGTAAGCCATTTACCGAAGATGCTTATTGTAAGTATTTAAATAACAAGTATTTAGATTGATATATTACAGATTCTTTGTGCCTGGCGCGTCTCTGCCTCTTCGTAGCGCCTGATCTCATCAGGTGTCTCAGGCAACACGGGGGGGACAGACACCGACTTATGCTCTTCGTCAATTGCGACAAATGTAAAATAAGCCGACATAATCTCTACTTCAGAAAGAGTTCTAAAATCTTCGGCAATTACTCTAATGCCCACTTCCATTGAAGCATTCCATGTCCGGTTGACTGCGGCCATGCACACCAAAAGATCGCCCCTCTTAACGGGGTTAAGAAACCGAACTGAATCAATACCCGAAGCGATGCATGGATGCCCTGAGTGCTGTTTTGCAACATCGGCAGCCATCGCATCGACAATTTGTAAGAGGAGAGCTGAAGATCCGGGGTCGCTAGCAACAACGCGCCGGTCGACAGAAGAGAATGAAACTGGCCTTGGCTCCATATATCCCCCATACCAGGATGGGGGATATATGGATAGATAGGGGGAAATTATCGTTTCGAGAACTGGAAGCGTTTACGCGCCTTTTTACGGCCATATTTCTTACGTTCTTTTTTCCTCGGATCGCGCGTGAGAAAGCCCAGCGCCTTCAGATCGCTCCGACGAGTCTCATCTTCTTGTACAAGCGCGCGGCTGATGCCGAGCCTTGTGGCAATCGCTTGAGACTCAACGCCACCACCACGCACTCGAATGACCAAATCCACTTCGTCGACATTCCCAAACTTCTGCAGCGGGGACAAAATCAGCTCTCGCTGAAGAGGTAGGGGGAAATATTGTTCCAGGGTACGACCATTAACGTCGATAATCCCAGTTCCTTTACGAACACGCACCGAAGATACGGCTGTCTTTCTGCGACCTACTGCAACTGTCTCTTTCATCGTCTATCCTTACAGGTTGACTGGGATGGGGTTTTGCGCTTGCAACGTGTGCTCTGTCCCCGCGAAAATGCGGAGCTTACGCACCTGCTGACCGCCAAGCCTTGTCTTTGGCATCATCCCTTTGATGGCATGCATGAGCACGAACGTGGGCTTACGGGCAATCATTGTGTTATAGGGAACTTCTTTCAGACCGCCGACATATCCGGTGTGCTTGACGTAGGTCTTACGAGCATGCTTCATCCCCGTCACACGGATTTTCTCCGCGTTGATGATCACGACGCCATCGCCACAATCGACGTAGGGGGTATAGTCAGGTCTGTGTTTGCCGCGTAGTATTTTTGCCACTTCCGAGGCGAAACGGCCCAAAGTTTTCCCCGAAGCGTCGAGGAGAAGCCATCGTCGAGATTGCGCAGCGCCACTGGTTGTCAGGAGCACCGTTTTTTTCATCCGGTCCATTCGATTCCTTAACTCAATAAAAACGAGGCCCCAGCATAGCGCAATGACAAATTTTTGCCAAGGCTCTCTGTATACCGCAAGGGATTCAAAAAAACATTCCAATGAGTGACGCATATCGTGCCTGTCTGCTATGCTGGCGCCCTCATATATGAGCTTGCAAACATACTTCATTCGCACGTACGGCTGTCAGATGAACGAGCTCGACTCGGAGATGATGGCAGGTCAGCTCGAGGCGCGTGGCCTCAAAAAAACTTTGAACGAGGAAGAAGCTGATCTTGTCTTGTTCAACACCTGTTCGATCCGCGATTTGGCCGAGCGCAAGGTCATGGGCAAACTGGGGAAAATGGGGCGCGGCCAGAAAAAAAACAAAGTAGTCGGAGTCACAGGCTGCATGGCAATGGCCAAAAAGGACGCTTTGTTCCGCAAATTCCCCCACCTCGACTTTGTCATCGGCACCAATAATATCACCGATCTCGGCGCTGTGTTAGATGAGGTGCTGTATACCAAGCAGCAAGTGCTCAAGACCGATGATCGCTTCGAAGAGAATTTGGACTATTTAATTGCCAAGCGAGACAATACGGTCAAGGCAAACGTCTCGATCATTCGGGGATGCGACAAGTATTGCACCTACTGTGTCGTCCCCTACACACGAGGCGAAGAGGTGTCGAGACCTCCCGAGAGCATCATCAACGAGTGCAAAAAGCTCGTAGACCAAGGATATAAAGAAATCACTTTGCTCGGGCAAAACGTCAATAGTTACGGCAAAGATAAGCCCGAATGGAAGATGACCTTCCATGACCTGCTCTACCAGCTCGATCGGATCAATGGCATGGGCAGAATCCGTTTTTTGACGTCGCACCCCGTCGACATCACCGTACAGCTCATGGAAGCCATCCGCGACTTACCAAGCGTTTGTGAATTTCTCCACTTCCCCATGCAAGCAGGGTCTGATCGAATTCTGAAAAAAATGCACCGAATTTACACAAAAAGCCAGTATTTTGAAAAAGTGGCTCAAATCCGCTCGATCATTCCCCATGCATCGATCGGCACCGATATCATCGTCGGATTTCCCTCTGAGACAGACAGTGAGTTCCAAGAGACCTACGATGCGATGCGAGAGATACAGTTTTCACTTGCCTTCATGTACACTTATAGCCCGCGCAAGGGAACGCCCGCCATCCGCTGGAAAGACGATATCCCCGAAGAGGTTAAAGAAGACAGGCTCCAGCGCCTGCTCGCTCTGCAACAAGAGATCGAACAAACTGAGCGCCAGGCAATGCTCGGTAAGACAGTCGAGGTGCTCGTCGAACAGCGCAACCCCGACAGCCAACACTTAAAAGGGCGTAGCCGCAATTGGCAAAAAGTGATCTTTGTTGGCGACGCTTCCCTCACCGGCACATTGCAACAAGTCAAAGTCGAGGGCTTTAGCCATCAGACATTGATCGGCGCGCTCCAATGAAGAGCCTGTAGATCACCTCGTATAGGATAAGGCTCTTTTCGCAGCGTCAGTAACGCAGCATGGCTAGTAGGATGCTCATCTCGAAAATTGAGAAGCCCGATGGCCATTTCAGCGTTGGGATTCATCGTGTATTTGATTTCGTAAGCGTCAACATGAGCGCCGTGGTCGATGATCAGATCGACTTCCTCCCCTTTTGCCGATCGGTAAAAATAGCAAGGCGGCCTCTTCCCTTGTTCTGCGAACTGCTTGATTTTGTCCATGATGACCATGTTCTCAAACACATGTCCAGCAAATGGGCCATGCATCAACTGCTGCGCCGACTCGATGCGGAGTAGGTAACATAAAAGACCTGTATCGACAAACAATAGCTTCGGCGACTTCACCACCCGTTTCGTCATATTCCTCGAATAAGGCTCGAGTAAATACAGAATCGAAGTGGCCTGGAGCAACATCAGCCAATCTTTTGCTGTGGTCTGCGAAATACCACACTCCTTGCCTATCTCAGCTAAGTTAAAAAGCTGCCCCGCCCGGGCTGCAAGCAAGACCAAAAAGCGTTGAAATTGAGACAGATCATGGATGTTTCTCATGGTCCGCAGGTCTCTTTCAAGATACGTCGTCAAGTACGAGCCGTGCCAAAAAGAGGGATTTAAATGGGGTTCCATCTGAAATTCTGGATAAAACCCCCTATGCATCTGCTCTGCTACTCGAGCCCCATCAAACACATGGGACGAAGAGATTTCACCCCAACTCAAGGGGTATAGCTGGAAGATCGCGACACGGCCGGCTAACGATTCGGAGACCCCCTTCATGAGCGAGAAAAGCTGCGAACCTGTAAGGACATAACGACCGTGCGATCTGCGATGGGCATCGACCTCTATTTTCAGATACGATAGTAACTCAGGGGCATATTGGATTTCGTCAATGATAAGCGGTGTTTGGTAGCTGGCCAAAAACAACTTCGGATCGGTAAGGGCTAAATTGCGTACGAGCAGATCGTCGAGCGTGACGTAGTGATAGTTTGGCAGGGCATGCCGAAGTAGCGTCGACTTACCCGCTTGCCTAGGCCCCGTCACTAGCACCACAGGAAACTGCTGCAGTGCCTCTTGTAGAGGGCGCTCGAGCTTTCTAGGTATGTACTGCATATGAGTCTATTGTATCAGAAGAAATGTGCAAAATCAAGATTGAATCTTGATTTTGCACTAACACAACGCAAGTAACTAAACAGCAATTATTTACAGTATCTCAGCAGCGAGCGAAGCGAGCTCTGAGCGCTCTGTTTTCTCGAGAAACATGTGCCCAAAGATTCGATGATTCTTGAACTTATTCACCGCGTACGTCAACCCATTAGAGTCCTTGTCCAGATAGGGGTTGTCGATCTGTGTCGGGTCGCCTGTCAAAATAACCTTGGTCCCCTTGCCCGCCCTTGAGATGATCGTCTTCACTTCGTGGGGCGTCAAGTTTTGCGCCTCGTCAATGATCATATAAATCTTCGGCAATGAACGACCTCGAATATAGGTGACCGCTTCCATTTCGATTTTCTTCGTCTCCATGATGAAATCAAGCGTCGCCCGACCATTGCCCTCGCCGCTTGTCGTCGTGCATAAGAATTCTAAATTGTCGTAAATCGGCTGCATCCAGTGATAGAGCTTTTCTTCTTTCGTGCCCGGCAAATAGCCAATATCCTTACCCAACGGCACGATCGGACGCGAAATCAAAATCCTCGAATAGATGCTATCGTCAAACACCTTTTTCATTCCGCATGCAAGGGCAAGAAGTGTTTTTCCCGTACCCGCAGGCCCCACCAACGTGACGAGATGGATATCGTCGCGCAGCAGCAGATCGACAGCACAGCGCTGCTCCATGTTGAGAGGCTGAATGCCCCAAATATCGCGTGAAATCTGAATGAGCGGCTCAAACTTTTTACTCTTCTCGCTAAATTTGCATACGGCTGATGAATTCTCAGGCGATGTCAGCAAAGCATATTCATTCGGTTTTAACCCAGTCACGGCTGGCATCAGTCCGCCGTCTTTGTAGAAAAGGTCGATGTCGCGCTTGGTCGACTCCACTTTGCGAAGCCCCCGATACATCTCCTCATAGGAGGTTTTCAACCCTTCATAATCTTCGGCTTCCAGATTCATCGCCTCGGCCTTCACCCGCGTGACGAAATCCTTTGACACAATCACAACGGCCTCTTCGCGCTGCTTGAGTAAATAGGCCGTTAAGAGAAACTTATTGCTACTGCGGTCGAGTTGCAGCGGAAACCCTTCGACGCGTTCAGGTCGCGCATCGAGGTGCACACGCACCTTGGGACCTTCAGGGATGACAACGCCCGCCTGCAAAGTGCCCCCACCACCTTGAGCCGCGAGCGAGTCAATATATCGAATCACTTCCCTCGCGTTCTTGCCCACCTCATCAGAATGCCGCTTCAAACCGTCGAGTTCTTCCAATACCGTCAAAGGAATCACGACATCGTTCTCCTTAAACTTCTTCACCGATGCAGGATCATGCACTAACACATTGGTATCGATCACAAATGTCTTTCTCGTCACTTTTCTTCTCTCATTGTCTTGTTGGTTGGTTTGATTTGCCCCTTTTTGTTGAGCTACGACCATGCATCACCTCTTATTATGTATACCTAAAATTCTGCTTATAGAGAGGCGCGACCAGGATTGCAAGACGAACATATAAGCTATTTATAATGAGTTACTTAATTATTTATTAAGCACTCTTCTTCGAAGAGTGCTAATTTTCGTTGACAGAAGGCCTATTGCCTCGTTACAATGAGAAATATGAAAATGACACCCCAACTCTTAAGCATCCCTCCCTACCTGTCGACGACGTGGAACAACGTCGCCTCTCTTCACGCAAGAGAGAAAGGCGCCTTGTTTTGCTTAGTGGTCACCCTGCAGAATGGCGCGCAGGTAGAAGCGCCCAATCTGTCAAAAGGGGCCGTGGAAGCCATTTTTGAAGGACATGCCCGCTACGCTGGACGGGACGCGGCGGATGTAAAATCATTATTTGCGTTTTTATCGCCTCCCGGAGGCGATGAAAAAATCGATATGGCACTTGGATTAGAGCACAATAGCGCGCAATCAAGGCTCCCTCCCCTTGCCCCCGAGGTATTGGAAAAAATGCTTAGCGTACTGGCAGGTCTAGGCCTTGCCACGAATACAGAAGGAATGCGCCCTGAACTAGACTGCCAGTGCATCTATTGTCAATGCGCCAGAGTCTTGCAAAGCAAAGCCGGAGGAGCCGCAGAAGAAGAGGTAGCATTAGAGGATCTCTCGTTTCGCGATTGGGAAGTGACCTCCACGGCCGACAAGCTCTACACCGTCCGCAACCCCCTCAACCTCACTGAACAATATAGTGTTTTTTTGGGAGAGCCCCTCGGCTGCACCTGCGGCGAAGAGCATTGCGAACACATCAAAGCTGTTTTACGTAGCTAAAGTTATTTTACTGTTTTTAATAAAAACAGGCATTGTTATTATGCATCCGAATCAAAACCGGAGAAACAATGTCTACTGCAGCTTTAGACCCGTCGCACACCGCTACGATGGCTAGTCCCTCAGAAGAAACAAAGCCCAATTGGACTGTTGTTAAAACAAAGCAAGTCGCTCTCTATGCATTCGCTGCCTTAGCAGCGCTCGGAGCCATTATTCTTGCCGGTTTGAGTCTTGCGAGCATCATTCCCTGGCCTTGCGTATTCATTGCCATCCCTCTGCTTGCCGCAGCGGGCGGGCTTGTCACTTGGAGCCTTTCTTTCAAAGACTATGACAACCCTAAGGCGCTTGCAGAGATGCGCAAAAAAGCCGAGACTATGCACTTTGATGAACTTGTTAAAGCGCATAGCTTAAAAAACATAGCGCAGTATCGGGTGGTGACGCCCGACGCACTACAACAAAAATTCATGACCAAAGCAGACTCTATGAGATGGAGAGCCTTGGTATCTGAATATCCCCTCAATGTGATCCATCAATATCAATTGGCGCCAACACCGTTTTTGCGAGAGCGCGTGATCCGCGAACTGCAGATCCTAACGACAGTTGAAGCTCTTTGCGAGCTAGAGATAGATCAACTGTACTTAGCTAACATCATTAGCCTTGAAGAGAGAAACGAGTTGTCTACTATTTTAAGCCTTGTG
>JBDKJI010000096.1:0-3381 GCA_039796655.1 Chlamydiota bacterium
CAAAAAGAAGGAAGTCCAGTTAAAGACAATGATGATTAATGCCCTGATCGACGCTCAGGCTGCATGACTCAACGGGGGTTGGGGGCCTCCGCTTTCGAAAGCGAGGTTATGCAACACACCCCCCCGGCACTACATGTTTAGGACTACCGAACTCCGGGCTCGCTGGGTAGTTTATATGAAAAGTGTAATTTCATTTGTCTTTTTTATTCCTTTGATTTTGTTTGGTGATAGCGATTTCGTCTCGTGAATCAAAATTTTGATTCACGAAGGGTATACAAGAGTATGAATGTATGAAAAAACTAAAATCTAAACGACTTGGGGGGATCAGATACACCGAAGGCTCAGACAACGTATTTGCCGATCTCGGCATCGAAAACCCTAACGAGGCTCTTGCTAAATCGGAAATTGTCGTCAAAATTCAAGCCATCATCAAGAAGAAGAGGCTGACCCAAGCTAAAGCCGCCAAAATCCTCAAAATCAGCCAACCCAAAATTTCACTGCTTCTCCGCGGCTACCTCGAAGATTTTTCCCTCGAACGCCTTCTCCGTTTCCTCAATGACCTTGGCCAAGATGTCTATATCTCCATCGTAGCATCTCATTCAGGCCACGGTAGCACGATGATTGGAGATTCCCCTTCTAATGCCAGAATCGCAGCTCTAGGTAAGTAAAAACGGGCTGACTTGACGAGCGTAACTGATTAGGTGGATCGGTAGCGTAAATCGTTCGATCTGAAGGGGCAAGGTCACTGGGTTCTTATGACCTTTGCAAAAAAATAAATATGAACTATGTTCTTTGCTTTCAAGGGCTTCTTGGTTCATATCAGTGGAGGAATCTTATGACCAAATTGAAATGGGTTTTTCTTGCTCTCGCATCAACGAATGTCTTGTTTGCAACGCAACACAAAGATGTAAGTAAAACACGCAAAATTTATGTGCAGCCTTCGCAAGTGCAGATCGAAAACAATCACATATTTGTACAAATTCACCATCAATGGGTGCCAACGAGATCTATTCATTCAGATGCAACGGGCGTCTATGTCGAAGAATATTGGGGCGAACCTTGGCTTTGCGGGAATTGCGGTTTGATGACGAATGGTTGGTTTGCTTGCCAGCATTGCGGGAGTCCCAAATAAAAGTCGAGAACATAACTTAAGAGTCAGTATACCGAAAGGGATTGAAGAATTGCGAGACAGGTAAGGGGGTTGCTTCAAATTTTTTTCTTCATTCGCGGCTCACTTTATAGCACGGCCGTTCATTCGAGATTAAAAATTTGAGGCAAAACCGATGCCGACCGCAATCATGAGCGATGCGTAGACTGTACGGATTTGGGCTGGCTTTTGGGGATAATTTTGCTTTTCCTGCGCTTTTTATTCTGTGTGTTATTGCCTTGTGCGGCGCTTGGAAAACTCGATATCCAAGAACAGTTGCGAAAAATTCCGCCTACTGAGCAAGAGGAAATTGCTTATTTTTTCAAAAATGCTGTTTTTTGGGATAGCTTCGGATACGTCCTTTTTGGATACAAGCCATGCGCTATTGGTGTTCAATATGAAATATCCTGGAGCCCCCTGTCTTGGTTGAAATGGGTGCTTCCACATCCGCGGAAATTATGGAAAGGGTGGCGCGCATGGCGGAAGTATGAATCACTGTTTCCTCATCCAAAATTTCTATTGTTTACTGAAAAAGGTGCACATACCGACTTATTCGTTATTTTGATTAACCGAAATCAATTCGTTCAAACAGTGCGTCAACATCAAGCTGATTTTGAGTCAGTGCTTGGCAAGCCTTTTGAACCAGATCATCTTTTTGAGTCTGACCACACATTGCTGAGTGAAAAACTGCAAAATCATGACGGTTTGATCGGAACAGTTTTGGGTTACGGTAGAAATAACGCTTGGGCTTTTTTCAAAGGTCAAAGATCCCTTGATTCATTCACGCTACCTCACGAAAACGAACAATTCCTCACCTTTTGTCGCAAAGCCAAATACAACTCGATTACGTGCCAGACTCTCGATCTTGCGGGTATGCCGTTGCCTGGCTTTAAAGCCGATCTAAATGATCCTGAGACCATCGAACTTCGTCGTCTTTATGTAGAAGCGAGGAAAGCCATCCAAGATCACTATCGCGAGGCTGATTTTCTGTTATTAACTCTCGAACTGCTGACAAGTCAGTATATACCACTTCCACCTGAGTTGTGCCCGTAACTGCCCAAACTAGTATGGGTCATTTGTCTCCAGGGAAACGAGGAGCGAGGGTGCCTTTTTTCCAAAGTTCGATGAGAGCTGGGTTGTGAAATCGACCGAATGCCTTGCATCCCATGCCAAAAATGATCCATTCAATCACTAAAAACAGAGTCAATCGAAGGACTTTTCCGGGCAGTATTTTTCCGAGAAAAATGAAGGCGGGAATATTATAAAAAGCAATGGTCGTTACGAGGGCAGCTCCGAGAATGAAAAGGATCACTATAAATGGCTTTTTTATATGGTGAGCAATCCGATCCAAGCTGTGATACAACGGTTCTACAATCCAACTTCCAAAAAGTTCAGCTTTATTGGCTGTGGGCAAAGAAATTGCGGGTTTCTCTGCTCTCATTTTCCAGCAAAGGGCAAAGCGAAATCCCTCTTTCCAAGACCAATGGTTCACTCGACTGGGTACATTTTTCGGTGCTATTTTCACAATCGTTTGATCTTCAATTAGTTACGGATGTTTGCAATCGGGAAGCCATCCCAGGCTGAAGGTCAAAATTTTGCAAAACGTGCGTCTGAAAAAGTCGAGTTTACGTGATGCCATGAAATTTCATGAGCTGAGGGTTTGAAAAACGGCCCAGTGCCCGAAGGCCCAGACCTAAAATAGTAATCTCGGATAGCAACCACAAACCAAAACGAACATATTTCCATTCAATGTGCTTGATGATCCAGGTGAACATTTGTTCGAGGATGTCCCAAGTATTCGATGGGTAAAATAGGAGCGCTGTGAGGGTCATGAAAAAAAGAGTAAAACAAATCGTCACAAAACGAGGATCTCCTAGATAGGTGCCCATGATCGTTCGGAAGTCATAGACAAGCCAAGAGAACCTGTTACCGATTTTCTCTAACCGATAGATCGGGATTTCTTGACGAATCCGAGGGTGTTCTTTGCTCAAAGCAAATTCAAAATGACTTCGGAGGCGATCTGGAAACATACTTCTCCTGTTTGACAGGCGATGGTACAGAAAAATTTTTTTTCAGAAAACATTTTTAGTCTTTGTTTACGGCCGATCGTTCTATACCGCTCGTGATTGAAGAATCGGTTCCGGGCGGCGTCGGCTTTTCTTCAAATTGTTCGTCTTCACTCGCGGCGTGCTCAAGAGCACGGCCACTCGCTCCAGAACGAAAATTTGAAGAAG
>JBDKJI010000097.1:0-3341 GCA_039796655.1 Chlamydiota bacterium
CTTCTTGGAATTGCAACCCCGGGATCTTTCGCGTTACCCAAAACCAATTTTTGAGTCACGAGAGGTATATAAATGACCTCTTTCAAAAAATACGGCGGAGATTCCATCCTTTTTACACCCAATGGAATCTTTTGATCAAGAATATTTAAACTCGAGTTTGTACATTTTTCGGACGCGAGTTATACCCCTCGTGATTGGAAAATTGGTTCCGGGCTGCGTCGGCTTTGCCTCAGATTTTTCGTCTTCATTCGCGGCGTGCTCTAGAGCACGGCCGCTTACTCCAGATCGAAAATCTGAAGCAGCCTCCTTGCCCGTTTCCCAATTTTTCAATCCCTCTGGGTATAAAGTCGAGTGAAAAAATTTTAGCGAGGCGTTGCGAGCGTTTTCGACCGCTCCATAGCGGCGGCGAGCGTCTTTTGGATCGACTCTTCGATCCTCGTTTGATCCATGACCCGCAATCCCGCTTCGGTCATCCCGTTTGGTGTTGCAATTTGCCGAACGAGATCGGGCGGCAAATGACCTGAAAGAATGAGCTTACTCGCCCCTAAAAAAGCCTGGGCGGCCATTTTTAAGGCGTCCGGGTACAAAAAGCCCTCGTTTTCTGCAAAACGAGCTGCAGCCTCAATCATACGAAACACAAAACCAGGGCCGCTGCCAGCAACAGCCGCCGCCGCGTCCATCAGAGCTTCCGAAATCTGCAACGCTTGCCCCGAACTGGCAAACAAAAGGTGCACCGCGCTGGCAAAGGACGCATCTTCCCCTACTGGCAAGGTATACGTAGTCATCCCTTCACCTACTTCAGACGCCAGATTCGGCATCACCCTCGCATAAGAACCCGCTCTTGGAAATAATTCTTTGACACGCTCTAGTTTCAGCCCCGCAATCAGAGAAACAAGCCCTTTTTGCTCCATCGCTGTCCCGATCAAATCGCGCGCCAAAATCTCCACCTGATTCGGACGCACCGCGAGAATCAAAAAATCACTCTCACGAACAACGCCCTCAAGCGACGAGGCAGTGACCCCAAAACGCTTTTCATTCTCTTTGGACTTATGCGTATCTCGTTGAACAAAAGTGATTTGCGATCTTGGAATAAGCTTTGCTCTTGCAAAGCCGAGACACAGTGTTTGCGCCATGTGCCCAAAACCCAAAAACCCGACTCGTTTTTCTGATAGCTTCATATTTCAAAAGTGTAATCAGAGAGGGGGATTTTCTTAGAGAAAAATCGTCTGAGGGGTATAAAATGCATGCGTACTGTTTTACCGTAGGTAACCGTTGCAACGACTCTTTCGAAAGCTGCTGGGGATTCACTCGGGAGAAGGAGCCCACATGCTCCGCTTCATGAGGCTAGCCATGTTTTGGTCCTTTGGGAGCTCGTGCCTTGAGACTCTGTCGGATGGCTTGTTTTTGGAAAAAATCGGCGCCTCATACCTACCCCATGTCTACCTGACAGTTGCCATCGCAATGATCGCCATCTCCTCGGTCGTCTTATATAGCTTAAAAGTGACCAATCCCTACCGCATTCTGATGATCGCTTTAGCCATGGGAGGGCTCATTTGCCTAGCCTCGGCTACGCTCATCACAATCTCTCCCCCGAGTTGGTTTTGGGTCGTGCTGAAAATCGTATCGCGGATGTTTTTCGCCGTGATGATCGCGATTTCTTGGACATTTGCTGACCAATACCATGACCTGCAGGATGCCAAAAGGGTCTATTCTCTCTATAGCGCCGCCTACTTTGTTGGGACGATCCTGTCAGGCGTCGCGATCAGCTTGTGCCTTGATACAATCGGCTTTCCGGGTCTTCTCGTTGCCTCTGCCGCATCGATCGCCCTTGCCATGGGCGAAGCAAGAGGGATTGCTCTGAAAGCAAAAGCGGTCCCCGACGACACTGTTGAGGGGGTCTTTTCATCGAATAAAGACCCACTGCCTCGCATCTTTCAGCTCATCATTCGCTCCCGTTTTGCCATCGCGCTCCTGTTACTCAGCCTATTTATCCAACTTTTGATCACGGTGACTGAATTCAACTATATGGACGCTTTCGATCGACTGGTGGGAGGTTATGATGCAGAAGGGACAAAAATTGCCGAATTCTTGGGAAAATGCCGTGCGTTGATCTCGTTTTGCAATATTTTGATTTCTTTATTTCTCTATAGCCGCCTTGTCCGCAGAACGGGCTTGAGCAATGCGGTGTTATTTACGCCGCTCTTTTTCTTGGCGCTCTACACAGGGTGGCTCTTTGCTGACGGCATGCTCCTGGCCATCGTCGGCCTAATCGCCGTCGACGGAGTGTTGTTTACCGTTGAAGACAACTGCTTTAACCTCCTCTCGAATGCCGTACCTACCAAGCTCAAATCAAAAGTACGTATCATCAACGATTCGTTTTTTGAACCCATCGGCATGCTACTGAGCTCTCTTCTTCTCCTGGGTCTCTCGCCCAGCAGCCACTGGCTTGGCTTTGTTTTAACTCTCGTTGTTCTGATCCTGGCTGCCATTTTGCGAACAAGCTACCCGAAAGCGATTTTAGAAAGCCTCCAGGAAAATGCGCTACACTTCGAAAGAACACTCAAAGGGTGGCTTACCGGGCTGACAAAGCGGGAACAAAAAGAGGCAAAAAGAGAAATTCAAGTCGCTCTCTTATCGACGGACGAGGAGATCCAGTCACTTGCGATGACCTCGCTGTTTGAATTAAAAGATGGCGCCTTTATCGGCGATCTTTTGTACGCATCGGAGCGGATGGGAACTGTTGCCCGCATCCAACTCCTACAACTCTTCGATCAGAGCCCATTTAATTTTGACCCACGAGTCATTGAAGTGATTGATAGCTGGACCGACCCGATTGAATCACCCGAGCTAGCAAAATGGGCCAACTTTTATCTCGCCAAACGAGGGCTACACCACCCCGAAAAAGCAGAAGACGATCTCGATCACCCCGATCTTTTATCAAGGGGATCTGCGATTTTGACGATGCTGCGCTCACTGGCTAACGCAACCTTGGAACATGGAGCTTTGAACAGGACCATTGCAAAGAAAAAACTCGATCTCATGCTCAAATCGCCGCGGATCGACGAAATTAGTATGGTGCTCGACATTCTCTCTGAGGAGGGTAGCGTCGACGCAATCGAGCAAATTCTTCCGTTCTTGAGCCACGACTCACTGCTCGTCAAGCGATCAGCAGCCAGGGCCCTGATGCGTCTTGCCTCCCCCGAACCGAAAGCAGCCCGTTTCGCGCCGCGAATCTTGGAAGAGCTAGAAGCATCTCGAGATGGGGCGTTTCGGCTCCATTTAATCGACGCTATCGGCAACATGGCCGACTCCACGACAGTCAAAGAACTCATTGTCACAAC
>JBDKJI010000098.1:0-2881 GCA_039796655.1 Chlamydiota bacterium
TTCGTAGCTATTTTTCTTTTGCCCGTCGTCTTATTTCCTTTTCTTAGCCGTTTTGCTTTGAGCGCTTTGATCCAATATCGGTGGGGATGGCACTGCACCTGCGGCGCCGTGCATATTGCGCTGTCGAAGATGACGATCGATGAGGTCGTCTTGTCGGAGAATGATGTTTTTACTCTCAAGATCCCCACTGCTGAAATCAATTGGCAAACCAAGACCATTGTCTTGACGAAGCCCTCCTTGCAGCTTTTAGAAAAAATCAGGCCCGAGCCGCTCGATTTTGGTTCATGGCAGTTGGTAGCGACCCAAGGTTCTTTGATCGCATCGCAGATGACGACGTCGCAACTAGAGTTTACAAGTAAAACAGATGCCGCACCCGACCGCCTTTGCCTAGCTTGGGATGATGGCGCCATTGAGATTATTATCCAGACAGACTCGATCAAAATGGTGTGCGAGCATCTGCCTTTGCATCATGTACAACGATTCTTGCCAACATTTGTGAGTACAGGCGTATTGGATGGCGAGTTTGTGATTGCTGATCATGGTCAAACAAAAGGGCAGATTATTGTCACAGAGGCAGAATTTGGTTCGACGTCTAAGGTAGGCTCGCTTGCGATACAGTGGAGCGGGCCAACTGATTGGGTAGAATGGAGGCGATCGGGGCGTTTGCATGTAGCAATTGAGAAGGGAAGTGTCAGCCGCGGCATTGACCAGATCAGTGGCGTCATTCTGTATGACACCGAGCTCGGGCTCCGGTGGGATGTATATGGGTCACGCGAACAAAAACAGGTTCGTTTCCAAGGACTATCGTCGTTGCAACGCCCTCTTACGGATTGGCTTGATGCATCGATGGTGTGGGATGGCGCTCTTTGGCAGATCAAAGCCCATGAAGTGGAGCCAGGGCATTCTTTTGTATCGGTGTGCTCTGCGGAAGGGCGAGAATGTGCGTCGGTTGAGTTGACGACTCTAGAGGCAGGTTGGCAGATTGGCGTTCAATCACCGTGGGGCAAGGGAGAAGGTACCATCGATCTTGGCGCTGCGCAGCAATTTCAAGCGCATTTCGAAGAAGGCGCTTGGAATTTGTCGAGCCAGTGCCGACTGGAGCATCTTTGTGGTGATATTACCTATGCCTTTGACGCGGGTTGGACATTGTACCGCGTGCGATCGAGGTTGCTTTGCTACGGTGATCAGATCGAATTATATTGTCCGATCTGGGAACAAAAGGGGCGCTTTGATGTGCGAGCGGTAGGTGCTACTTGGGATTTTGCCCGCCTGACAGGGATGATGCAAGAGGGGCAATTGAGCATCGATCCATCGAAGAGCCATCTTTTCAACGAGCCCATTCAAAAAGGGGGCGTTCAGTGGGATCACACGGGCGCCATCGCTCACGCATCGCTCCAGACAAATCTGGCTCTCACAACACTCCAGATGCTTGCGAATGCTCCTGTGGGTGAGAGGAAAGGGTTGCTCACGCTGAATGTCGAGTATAGCAAGGATCAAAAAAGCTCTGTGTCGGTCGAAGGGATTGACGTGCATTGGGGCGAAGATTCCGTACCCGTTTTGCTCCATTTGATTGAAGAGGTGGATGGCGCGTGGAGCGTGAAGGCAAGCGCAGGTCCCATTGCTGTGCAGGGTACTGTTTTGTGGGCAGACTCAGCGCTTCAGTTCGATCGAGGTCGAATGACGATCGGCCAGATGGCAGAAGGGCAGTTTCATGCGGTTGTCAAGGGGAGCGATGATTGGGAAGTTCATATTGATGCGCTCCAGGCAGATGTACAACGCCTCGCCAATCAGTGGTCTCTGATCGATACAGCACCAAGTGGTGCTGTATCGATTGCTGGTACGATTTTTAATAAACAAGGTCTGGAAGCTGATCTAGAGATCCGTTGCTCTACGCTCCAATCGGGTCAATACATCTTAGAAAACATAGGGCCCATGCATCTTGCGTACTCCTCGCAGACAGGCGCTATTGTCCAGGGCATTGATCTGTCTGTGCAGCGATTTGATCTCGAAGGGCATGTAAAAGCCGAGCGATTGTGGTACGACGCGAAGCTCAAATCGTGGCTTTTATCGCACGCACAGATTCACGTGCCGGCGGGATTTGGTATACCGCTGTGCGATGGAGCTATCGATGTTACCGCTGATATAGAGGCCCCTTTTGATGCGGGTGCGTTTTCAATTACAGTAGAGCGTGGGTTTATTCCATGTTTTGGTGAGCTAAGGGAGCTTGCAGCGTTTCATTTATATCGAGACGCTGATGCCATTTTTGTTCGGACCACATTCGTGCATGATCATATAAAAGTGCCGCTTGAAGCAGCACTTAAAAACGATGGCTCTGGGTCGCTCGTGATGGATCGAGGCCTCAATATTACGTGGGATCCAGGTTTTTACATCACGATGATTGAAGGCAGTTGGGCAGGCATCGAAGCCTCGTTTCACAAAGAAGTAAACCAAGAGGGCATGATTGGTTCATGCCGTTTTGACGGAAGCAAGTTCCCATGGAACTTGCCAGTATCTATCGGTAAAGGGCTTGAATGCATGGGGCGCCTCAAACTCAGTATGGACGATGTACAATTCCAGGGTATCATATCGGGCAAGCAGTGCGAGTTGTTTGGCTGCCAATTTAAAACGGTTCTTTCTGAAGTTGACATACGCCCTCACCTCATTCGGTTGTATCACTGTAAGCTCTCCGACCAAGCGGGGATTGCTACCCTCGAAACGTTGTCGATTGCCAAAAGAGAAACAGGGGAGTGGGTGTTTTCAGCCCCTGAGATTACAATCAAAGATTTTCGTCCGAGCCTTGTACAGAAGATCGGAGAGCCTCCAGGCGCGTTGACGCCTCTTGTCATTCGGAGTGCCTATTTTCGCGCTGTGCACGGCGTGA
>JBDKJI010000099.1:0-4080 GCA_039796655.1 Chlamydiota bacterium
TAAACGACACGGTCATCAATGCACCAACCCTTGAATCGGCTCTTCGGGACAGCGCGATGATCAGCGGACAGTTTACCCAAAGGGAAGTCCAAAAACTCGCTGCGGATCTCAGAGCGGGCTCGATGACCTATACTCCGAAAATTCTCTCGGAGAGAAACATCAGTCCAGAGCTTGGCAGAGCAGATCGCGTCCGCGGCATTACAGCAACCGTTGTCGCCTTGCTCCTTGTGATCGGAGCCATGGTTGCATATTACCGGTTCGCTGGCATCATCGCCTCCGTTGCAGTGATCTTCAATTTACTCATTCTATGGGCGACACTCCAAAACCTAGAAGCTACGCTCACCTTAGCCGGTATTGCCGGCATCATTCTCACGGTCGGCATGGCCGTCGATGCCAACGTCTTGGTGTTTGAAAGAATCAAAGAAGAACTTTCTCTCACAGGTCGCATTAGCTCATCGATTGCTGCTGGCTACAAAAGGGCATTTAGCGCCATTCTAGACTCTAATATCACGACGATTCTGGCTGGCATCATCCTACTAGGATTCGATGCAGGCCCTATTAAAAGCTTTGCAATCAATCTCATCATCGGGATTGCCTCCTCGATGTTTACCGCCTTATTCATGACTCGAGTATATTTCGCCCATTGGCTCAAAAATAATGCAAACGCCAAACTCCATATGTCGCGCTGGTTTCAAGGCGTTCGCTTCCCATTTTTGCGATGGACTAAAGTCGCAGCCTCAGTCTCAATCATCCTGATCACCTTAGGGAGCTCCCTGCTTTGGACACATCGATCCTCTGCCATCGGAATGGACTTCACAGGTGGGTATGCGCTGGAAGTGTCAGTGCAAGGCACAGCCGATCAGGTAGAAACGAGTCTAAAAAAAGCTGGCGTGGAAAGCCGCGACTTCCAGGTCAAAGGCTTGGCCCCTTCTGATCGGGTTCGCATTCTTCTCAGTAAAAACCTTGACGCCCCAGGCAACGCCTTCGCCCATATCCCAGAGCTCAGCGCTCAATCAGTCAACCCTCGCCTGGCATGGGTATTCGATGCATTGACCACAGAAGGGCTTGAGCCCAGCGCTGAAAGCTGGACCTCAATGAGTGGCCAAATGTCTGACGCAATGCGAAATAACGCTTTGTTAGGTCTTTTGATTGCCTTCGTGTCGATCTACATTTATCTCGCATTCCGCTTTGAATTCGCTTTTGCAGCATCAGCTCTGATCTGCCTCATCCACGATGTGGCTATCACTCTTGGCGTCATAGGTGTTCTCAATACACTAGGGATCGACGTGCAAATCGACCTCAATACGATTGCTGCGCTGATGACGATCATTGGATATTCACTGAATGATACGATTATCATTTTTGACCGTGTCCGAGAAGAAATGGCCCTACAACCCCACGCGCCCTTGCCGTCGATTGTGAATCAAGCGCTCAACACGACCCTCAGTAGAACCACGATCACATCAGGCACCACACTGCTTGTGCTCATCGCCTTGGTCGTTCTGGGCGGACCATCGATCTTTAGTTTCGCACTCGTGATGACTATCGGTGTCTTTTTCGGCACTCTCTCATCTTGGTTCATCGCTTCGCCCCTTGTGATTGCCCTACAAACACAAGTCCACCGTAAGGAAAAAGCAGCGGCCTCGGGGTGAACACAGTGACGACGACAGAGTGGATCTTCCCTGCAACAGAAAGTCCCCTTTGCCACCAGATTGTGACAGAATTTGGAATCCATCCCGTGATTGCTAAAATTTTAGTCGCAAGAGGGCTACAAACCATTAGCGACGTTCACGAATATCTCTACGGGAAACTACCCAATCTCTATGATCCCGACCTTTTCCCCGATATGGATGCCGCAGTACAAAGGATTATTGCCGCCATTGATCGAAAAGAGGCGATTTTAATCTACGGAGATAACGACGTTGACGGCATGTCCGCTGCCGCCCTTCTCACAGAGTTCTTTTCATCACTCGGTGGAATCGTCTTTTTCAATGTACCCGAAAGAACGGCACTAAAAAAAAGCCTGCTCGGCGGAGCGCTTGGGTTTGCAACAGAGCGTAGCTGTAAGTTACTGATCACAGTAGACTGTGGCATTACGGCTGCCAAAGAAATCGCCGACGTAGTCGCTAAAGGGATCGACGTCATCGTTACCGATCACCACGAACCCACATCCAAAATCCCCCACTGCCTAGCTACGCTCAATCCAAAATTACTCAATAGCACCTACCCCAATCGAGATTTAACTGGCGTAGGGGTTGCCTTCAAATTAGCCCATGCAGTTGCCAATGCTTGGATGGAAGAAGGCAGATTTCTCGAGCACCACATCGACATGAAACACTATCTCGATCTTGTGGCGATGGGCACAATCGCAGACATGGCGCCTCTGCGCGGAGAAAACCGGATTTTAGTCCGCTACGGACTCAAAGAAATCGCATCAAAACACCGAATAGGCTTAGAGCAACTCATCGATATCGCGCAAGTTGACCCTTTGCGTATTACCCCCACAGACATCGCCTCCAAAGTCGCTCCCAGGTTAAACAGCCTAGGCCGAATCGCCGATCCCATCAAAGGCGTCGAGCTCCTCCTTTGCAAAGACAAAACCAAAGCAGCTGAGCTCGTCCAAGAGCTCGACATCAACAATTTGGAGCGCCAAAGAATTGAGAAAAGCGCGCTCCAGCACGTCGAAGAACTGCTCCTCAAAAGCCCCTCCATTCTAGAACACAAAGCCATCGTCTTAGCCTCAGAAAAATGGCATCCGGGCATCATAGCCATTTTATCTGCTCGTATCGCCAAGCAATATAACAGACCCACACTTGTCATTTCCTTAGAACAAGGGATTGGCAAAGGCTCTCTTCGCACAATTCCAGAATTTCCCCTTTTGCCCCTTTTACGCAGCACTGAAGAATGGTTGATCAACTATGGCGGACACGACTATGCCGCAGGCTTAACAATCCATGAAAATAACATCGACACCTTCCGCCAGGCGTTTTATAAAGCCGCAGACAAGAGCCTGAAAGACCTCGACCTTATAGCAAAAATATACCTTGACGCGTCAATTACCTTCCCCGAAATTACCTTTGACTTCATGGAGGCCCTCTCCCTCCTAGAACCCATCGGCCACGACAACCCACCCCCCTTATTTTTCACTGACGTAAATCAAGTATGGATGCCCAAACAAGTAGGGCGCCATCATTTAAAGCTATTTCTCGAGCAAAAAGAACGGATGCTCGAGGGCATCGCATTCAATCTCGCACCAAAAATACACTTACTTCAACAAAAGGGGGTTAAGCTGAGAATCGCCTTCACACCATATGTAAATACGTTTCACAGTAAGACGAGCCTACAACTACAGATTAAAGATTTTAAAGTGATTACATGAGTTTTTACTTGTCAAAAGACGCAGAAAAACGCCCCATCCGATGTGATGTGGCGAGGAAAGGAAAAAAGAATTAACCTACTTTAGGTTTTCGATTCAGGTAATTTTCCTGATAAAAGCGGATATCTTCTTCGTGGATTACCCAAGCAGCGCCTTTGCGATGCGCCTTCATCAAGCCAACGCGTGTTGCGTAGTAGACTTTCTGGGCTGGCACGCCGAGTTTTCGAGCTGTTTGATTCACTGAGTAATACCCTTTTCGGTTATCAAAGAGAAGCTCGCCATCGAACATCGATTTTGTTCGGGAATATTTATTGCGTCGGTATTCATCGAGGTCATCCAGATGAATCGTCCAACGAGTCGCATCTTTCTGTGCTCTTAATTTTTTTTGCTTAATCGCAACATAGATGGCCTGTCGGGTAACATTGTTAATCCGCGCTGCTTCAGTAATCGACACTACTTTCGTCGATGCATCGCGCACTTGACCCTGAGCTTGGCCCCATGCATTTTGTGTGTCCATGGTTCCTTTCCTCCTGAATTCCTAAAATCCATTCGATCGTAAAAAAGTCTTTAGATTTTGAAGGCACCTACCCCCAAATTCCTCTGGCAGCCATCAGCAGACAGCTCGCCTTTCAAGACTTCGAATACGATCCATTCTTTTAAGGAACCATTATGTCACAAAACTGAATACAACTCAACCCTTTTCT
>JBDKJI010000100.1:0-5954 GCA_039796655.1 Chlamydiota bacterium
GTACAGTTTTTCGAGTTGATCGAGAAGAGAGTTCAACTGCTCCAGCGGCCACACAGTCGTGGCGTCGCTTTTAGCGTTGCTTGGGTCGTGGTGCACTTCTAGAAACAACGCATTACAGCCCGCCGCGACAGCTGATTTGGCAAGCGTTGGAATATAGCGCCGATCGCCGCCACTCGTCTGTCCCAAAGCACCCGGCATTTGTGTCGAGTGGGACGCATCAAAGCAAACAGGATATCCCAGAGCTTGCATGGCAGGGATGGCTCGCATGTCACTGATCAGACAGTTATAGCCGAAACTGACGCCCCGATCGGTGAGAAGCAGGCGCCTATGATCCAATGCCTCGAATTTCTCGACGACGTTTTTCATATCCCACGGCGCTAAAAATTGCCCTTTTTTAATGTTAACGGCCGCCGGCGTTTGCGCGGCAGCGATGAGAAGGTCGGTTTGCCGGCACAAAAAGGCGGGAATTTGGATCATGGACAGCACATGGCCCACAATCTTTGCCTCCTCGGGGCTATGCACGTCGGTCACAACAGGGATGCCAAATTCTCTTTCCACGCGCTGTAAGATTTTTAGCCCTTCATCGAGGCCGGGGCCTCGGAACGAATGGACGGAGCTTCGATTCGCCTTATCGTAGCTTGCCTTGAAGATGAATGAAACAGGGCGCTCTCGGAATGCCATGACAAGTTTTTCCGCTGTGGACAAGGCGTGTGATTCGCTTTCGATAACGCATGGGCCGCAGAGAAAGGCCAGCGGCTCGTCAGGTCCAATCAAAAAGTTGGCAATATCAAGCTTTTTCACAGACGCCGATTATACATCCACGCGAGATCTTTCTTCAATTGCTTCAATGAGGGAAGGTGAAATAGCAGCCCGTGGCCCGCTTCGTAGTAAGAAAAAACGATGTTCTCTCTGGACTCGTCTGGCAATCCAAGATGGTTGAAGCAGTGCTCGATGGCCGCAAACGGAGTGCACCCATCGTAGTATCCAGAGCCGACAAAGACGGCCATCTCAGGATTGAACGCCATGGTGTGGCGGAGTCTTTGCAACATGTCGGGCCAGTACAGAGAGTCGTAGGTGCCGTAATCCCACGTTCGGCTGATGTGGCGCGAGTGGAACACATAGCGATCGAAAGGGCGGTGTGTATCGAGGCTGTTTTTGAGATAGTGTTGGAATGCTGGGGCAATCCCGTGCACGTCATTATAACTCGGGTCTTCGTGCCGCGCATTAGGCACTATCTCTGTTGCGTCCCCGGCATAGCGCATGTCATAGATACCCAATAGCTTGCGCTCGTCCGCGAACAGTTCTTCAGCAAATAGAGAGGCCGATAGCCTCCCCTCAAAGCGGCGAATGGTCGTAACGGGCAGGCCAATCAAGCGGCTCAGAGTTTGGTGGAGCCCCTCTTTTTCGTGGCGCGACAATCGACTTGGGTTGAAATGGGCTGGGATATATTCATCGGCGACGAACCTGCGAGCGTAGTCGACGACATCTGTCAACGAGCCTTGGCATGCGGTTTTCTTGTGGTGCCATGCCGCTGCGGCCAGCGTGGGGATTAGAAGCGCATCAGGGAGGGGATGATTGAACTGGGTGAGCAGTGCGTTGAAGTCGATCGCAGAGCTTAAAAGGAGCACGCCATTTAAGCTGATGCCCCTGCCTCCGAGAGCCTCTGTCAGCGCGCAGGATCGAGTGGCGCCGTAACTGAAACCGCCCAGATATTTGGGGCAGTTCCACCGGTCGAATAAAGAGATGAACGTTTGGATACATCGGCTGAGAGCGTCGATGTCGCCATCCACGCTGAAAAGATCGCGCACCAGATCTTCGTCAGCGTCAGCATTGACTGTGCTATAGCCACATCTGGCGGGGTCGATAAAGACGAGATCGGTCCATGGCAGAAGCGATTCGGGGTTATCGATCATTCGATATGGGGGGAGTCTTGTTTGTCCCTCTTCTGGCAATACGAGTCGTTTCGGTCCGAATGAACAAATTACCTCGCCTGCGATGGAGCCTCCGGGGCCGCCTGGGAAAATAAACGTAATGGGGCGCTGTTCATTTTTTTCTACAGCAAAATAGGCGATGAAAAACAGCTCGGCCAAGTCTGATCCATCGTGCGCTTTGACTGGGATCATGCCCGTCACCGCTTCGTAGGGGATCTCTATTTTTGCTGCTCTATACAAGTGGGCCGTGCGGACAAACGACTCTTCTTCGCAAAAAAGCGCGCTACAGACGCAAAGAAACACAACCCGCCACACGTTCATCGACCCTCAAAATAGGCTTTTAGATCTCGTTTGAACTGCACGCGGGCCTTTGGGTTGAGATAGAACATGTGGCCTCCTTCGTAGCAGGCGGATCGGATGTATGGTTTAAGGGCGCCTAAATCGAGCTGTTCGATGCAATAGTCAGTTGCGGCAAACGGAGTCACCATGTCGAAATAGCCTGATGCCACAAACAAACGAAGACGACTATTTTGGATGAGTGCATTTTTCAAGCCTGGGAGCATCGAAGGTGCTTGCCATGGAGAGTAGCCTGTGAGATGCCAGTTATGGAACACCTCCATCGACAACAATTCATATTCGCTGCTGCATCCCAGTTCTTGTTCAAGATACGAGCGGAAGGCGCTCGAGAAGGAGCCGAAAATTTGATTTGTATTGGGATCGGACGTTGTCTCTTCTGGAATAAAAAACCCTGCGACTCGAGTGTCGTAATAGCCGAGTATTTTGGGTTCATCGGGGAAAAACTCAGAGCAGAACGTATGCATAGAAAGTCTACCGTTGTTTTTGCGGATCACGCTGAGGGGCACGCCTGTTCTTGCGGCCAGTTCTGTAAATAGAGCCTCTCGTGTGGCAAAGTCATATTTCGAAGGGTGCATCAGGAATGGTCCATATGTTTCGCTTGCAAACACAGCCGCGTTTTGTACGGCCTCTTCGACACTCAAGTCAGTGCCATAACGGCCGTAGTGCCACGCTGTGGCTGCTTGGGTGGGGAACATAAAAAGAGCCGCCATCGCGGTGGGTCTGAAGTGGGAGAGCGTTTGGAAATCGAGGACTGATGAAATGAGAATGACGCCATTCAAATACAGCCCGAATTCTGATTGGACAAAGTCGGCGACGCCCGCGGCGCGATACGAGCCGTAGCTTTCGCCAGCGACGTAGATCGGGTCGTTCCAGCGGCGGTGCGTCGTCAAAAAATCGCGCATGAACGTGCCGATCGTCTTTACGTCGCTGTACGACTCGAAGTAGGTTTGAGCCTCTTCGCTTCCCAGCTCAACGCTTTTACCCGTGCCTACAGGATCTATAAAGACTAAATCGGTGAGGTTTAAAAGCGTCTCATCGTTATCGACGATATCATAGGGCGCTACGCTATGTTGCCCTTCTTCGTGCGATTTAATTCGCCTAGGTCCAAACACACCCATGTGCAGCCACACCGACGATGATCCGGGCCCTCCATTGAACACAAACGTGATGGGCCGGCGCGCTCCTTCGACAAAATAGGCGATGTAGGTGATCGAGCCTTTTTCTGCATTCGCAATCGGCAGCGCGCCCACTTCGGCATTGTAGACAAGAGGCTGCCCTTCAATCATCGCCGTGTGCACACGGCTCGTAACTGAAGGTGTCGTTGGCTCGCCGTACAACAGCACGGTAACAAAGAGAGCGAAGAGAATGATGAAACGCATAGAACCTCTTAGAGAGTGGTCCACTTTAGCAGTGTTTTCAGATTTCAGTAAACTTTTTTACTATCGCCTCGGCCGCCCCCGCTTCCAGCGGGGGCGGCCGAGGTAGTTTTCACCAGCTTGAGATTAATGATTGTGTGGTATACCTTATCGGGGTATACCAACAGAAAGGAATGCTGCTAGGTGGTAATTCGCTCTTTCAAAGATTCTGATGTAGAGAATTTTTTTGAAAATGGAAGTCGTCCGAGGAAAACAGGTTGGGATGTAGTGTCTGGTGTAGTGAGGAGAAAGCTCGACATGCTTCATTACGCCAAAGAACTAAAAGATCTACGTTCTCCTCCGAGTAATTGTTTGGAAGCGTTAAAAGGTGATTTAGTGGGCTGTTACAGCATCCGTATTAATGACCAGTGGCGCATCGTGTTTCGGTGGGACCAAGAGCCCTGTGATGTCCGTATTATGGATTACCATTAAAGGAAAAAACGACATGAACAGAAAGCCCACTTCTCCCGGAGAAATTCTCTTTGAAGAATTTCTCGTTCCTCTTGGAATGACTCAAAAAGAATTGGCTGATCATTTGGGATGCGATTATAAAGTGGTCAATCGCATTATCAACGAAAAAGCCAGCGTGTCCCCAGAGATGGCTGTTAAATTGGCTGCTGCGTTGAATACAACGCCCTCTTTTTGGCTCAATGCTCAAATGGCTCTGGATCTGTGGGAACTACGCACCCAAAAACCCAAGATCCGTTCTTTAATCAGACGCCACCGTCGTAGAGCGCCTGTCAATACAAGACATTTCTAGTTATTAAAATGATCATTGCCTTTTTTGAGGGGATTGTTAGAATTTTTGCGAAATAACATACCGCCTCGACTTTGTACATTTTTCGGTGCGATTTTCACAATCTTTTGACCTGCAATGGGTTACTGATGTCTGCAATGGCTTGTTCAAGCCGATTGCAGACATCAGTAACCCATTGCAGGTCAAAATCTTACAAAACTCGCACCGAAAAATGTACAAAGTCGAGACAGCGAGGGATTGAGGAATTGGGAGACGGGCCATCGGGTTATTGCTTGGCGATGATTTTTTCTCTTATTACGTAAGGGTCTAAATCGATGTCTTCGCCCCAAGTCAAGGTGTCATTGACGGGATCGACTCGAACCTGATTGAAAAATGCAACGGATTTCCAAGCTTCGAAGACGCCCTTGCCCACCAGGTCGCTTAAATCGACTTCACCTTGTAGTCCATCATCAAAGCGAACCCATACCCGATAGTGAGGTCTCGGTTTGCAGGCAACGATCTTAACTCTTTTTGGCAAGGCATTCCATTTCATGGAAATGCCTCGATCGTATAACAATTTTTAAAACTTTCCTAGAAGAAAGTTCTGAACTTCGCTTAGGTTGCAAAATAGTGAGTGTAAGCGATATCCTAGGCTGCTTGAGGATTGATAGCTCAGTGGATAGAGCACCCGCCTTCTAAGCGGGCGGTCGCAGGTTCGAGTCCTGCTCAATCCGTTTGTTTGCGGAGGCGCTTTCGCGTTGCCCAAAATCCAACTTTTGAGCGATGAGAGGTATTATGTTGCTCGGCGAATTTTCGCACCATCTTCCCAAACAGCCCCGCTTCCAAGAGGCGATCGAGGCATTTCGATCGAAAGAAGCGAAGGGTATGTCTGTCAGGGCACGAAGCGAAAAGGTGAGTCAGACGCTTCTGAAGCTGATCCAAGAGGCAAAAGAACCGGCGTTCCTTCTGCCCGATGTCGTCTCGTTCATCGCTCAGATCGATAGCGAAGGGATTGTGCGACACTACACTTTGTCGGGATTTGAGCTGTGGCTCAACCAATATTCAAAGATCCCTCCTGAAGAAAATAGTCGCGTCCGGGGCAAGATCGTCGGCAAATGGATCGATCGGAGCGACTATCAAGGTCTTTTCCCTATTGGGATGGGCAAAACGTTTCCAGGCAGTCATTTTGTGACGGCGCATAAGTCGCCCGATCTGGATACGACGGTGGCGTCGTTTTGGGGGTGGGTCGATGCGTTTGCGGCGCGTGTCGGCGATGGGTTACATGTATGGAACGTCCCGGGCGGGCCCCCTCAATCGCAGATCGAAATCCAATGGCTGTTTCGCGATTTTTTTGGCGACGCGATTTTTACCCATGTCGCTAAGACGAAGGCGATGCTGGCTCTGACGGCGTTTGATCTGATGACCCAGAAGGGAGTGCACCGTAAGTTGCTGACCGACTCGATCACAAGTGTTGATCACGACCGAGACCACTATGCTGTTGTCATTGTCGATGAG
>JBDKJI010000101.1:0-5569 GCA_039796655.1 Chlamydiota bacterium
CCTTCCCTCTATCGCAGTACCGACACTAACTCTAGCTCATTTACTAGCCACGGCGCTCCCGAATAACGATCTTGCTGTTAGACGAGTTTTACCATCGCTCCCACCAATAAGTGGCCGCATCGCTGCAATTGGCCGCCGCATCATCGCTCAGTTAACGGCATCTCTTGAATCCATCCCTACAGGACTGGATTGCCTCAGAGCAATCACACATTGGTCCCGGTTGCCACGCCTATTGCATAGCTAAAGATCGCCAAAGACACGTCTGCCTTTGCTGGAATCCTTTACTTTTTTGTCTGGGAAATCCATAGGGAAACTAAGGATGAGACATCGATCGACACAACTGGCCTTGAGGTTGCTGTTGCCATGCTGCGGTGTATGGGCGGAACCGATTTGTCTCAACAAACTAACCCTTGCCCATGCTGAAACGATTGCGTACGAGTGCAACCAGCAGCTGTTGATTGCGAGAGAACACACAGAACAAGCAAGCGAGCGTAAATCGCAGGCGGTATCCAAGTGGCTACCTGCGATCCATTACCGCGCAGAATTTCGGGACATCTCTAAACCCGAACTATTTTTCAATGTGTTCTCAACAGACTTTTTGTTTAGCCACCAAGGTTACAGCAGCATTTTAGAACTCAACCAACCGGTCTTTTCCACAAACCTTTTATTCGGTCTTAGGCAACGGCGCTTTGAGGAAAGTGCCGTACAATACGAACAAGCAAACACATGGAATGAACTCCTGTTGGCTGTGCGCAAAAGCTACTACGCTGTGATCGCCCTTGAAATCGCCCAAGAGATCGAACGAGTCAACGTCTCCTATTTGGCCTACGCCCTGGAGCAAGAGCAGGGCAAGCTCGACGCTGGCAACGCAACGCCCTACGAAGTGAACCAGAGCAAGGTGGCTCTGGCCAATGCAATATCTCGTTACTATCTCACACTCAAAGACCTAAAAAACGCTCGTAACGCACTGATACTGACGCTTGGGGTAGACCCTTTGCTCGAGTCGGAAATGCGGCTGAAAGAGTCGGCGATCCCAGTCGAGTCAGTCCCAGAAATTGCCTTAAAAATGAAGGCAGCCGACACGAAATACCGCTATAGCTCAACAGCATTTCCTACGACAGATGACTTTTTGATGCATATTGAGAGAATTGATCAAGCCAAAAAGCTGATCTTATTTTCAGAAAACGAGCTGATGGGCTACATCGAGATGGCGATCGATTGCCGCCCCGATTTGCAAAGCCGTAAATTACAAGTCGATGTCGCTGAACAACATTTGCGGATGAAGCAAGGAACGTATTTCCCAGAGATCAAAGGATATGTCCGCTATTCGTACAACGATATCTCACTCGGCACAGATCCTTTTTTCTCCCAGCCATACCACCTGTCAGGCGGCGTTGTGATGACGTGGAACTTGTTTGACAGCCTTCTGCGCGAGCATGAAATTCGCCAGGCACGCTCCGAGAGGAAGGAAACCCGCATCGGATACACCCAAGAACTACAACAGGTGGAAGTGGCCATCCGTAACGGCTTGTATCAGTTGGAAGAAGCTCTGTTTGCCTATTTGTCAGCAACGCAAGCGGTCTATTTGGCAGAACAGGCTAGAGAACAAGCCGATGAAAAACTCAAATGCGGTAAAATCGCTCCTCTTGAATACCGCGACTCCGTCAATTTGCTTGCCCAAGCAAAAAATCAAAAAAACCGCGCCAGCTTCGAACTGATCTCCGCCTATTACACACTCCGTTTCGCAACGGGACAAGACGCATCGCTATTCAAATAAAGAAACGCTTGCGCGAGAATGTTTGTTTGTTTACCCTCGGCCTTCGACAAGCGGTATACCGAGAGAGAGTGTGAAGAATTGCAAAACGGGCAAGGAGGCCTCTTCAGATGTTCGATCTGAAGCGAGCGGCCGTGCTCTAGAGCACGCCGCGAGAGAAGACGAAAAATATGAAGAAAAGCCGACGCTGCCCGGAACCAATTCTTCAATCACGAACGGTATAGTATGCATTTTATCCAAGCTTTAACCCCTGTGCTCGAAGTGATCATCATTGCTGTGATGCTCAATTACCTGCTTTCATTCTTTTGGAACACGAAGTCAATGGACCTCGTCTTAGGTTTTTTTGCTTTCTTGCTCATCTTAGCCGCCTCTAGTTGGCTCAGCCTACCCGTTTTACATCGCATTATGGTTTTGTTTGGCAACGTACTCATCGTCGCGGTCATCGTGATTTTTCAGCCCGAGCTACGCGTCGCTTTTTCAAAACTGAGTTTGAAAAACAAAAGAAAGCGCGATGTGACAGAGTTCGACTCGTTTTTGGATTCCCTCACAAGCTCCGTCTTTCGCATGGCGGAAAAACGAATGGGCGCTTTGATCATTTTACAAAATGAAGATTCAATGGAAGAGTTTGCTCAAAAAGCCGTCTTGATCAATGGTGTTTTTTCATCGGAAATGATCGAGACAATCTTCGCAACCAACACGCCGCTACACGACGGCGCAGTGATTCTGCGCGACACCAGCATCGTTGCCGCCGCCGCAATCTTACCTTTGGTCGAGGACTCATCAGAGCTGGCAAAGTCCATGGGCACTCGACACAGAGCTGCGCTCGGCCTTAGCCAAACAACTGACGCTTTGGCAATTGTCGTATCCGAAGAGACAGGGCGCGTATCGATTGCACGCGACGGCATCATGACGCGTGGGATCAAAAGCGATCGATTTCGCGGCATTCTGCGTAGTCTTTTCGCCCCTGCCGAAAAAATGGCGACGTCTAAAAAAAGGACCTTTACAGAATGGCTCAAGGCGTGATCGATTGGCTCCACGATTGTTTAGTCGTGCATTGGCCCAGAAAACTTTTGTCTTTGGCCCTTGCCATTGCGGTTTGGATCGTCCTCGATCATTCGATGACTGCGTCCAAATCGTTTGCAAATGTACCGGTGCGCATCGTCAATTTGCCACAAGGTAAAACCATCGAAGGGAGACAAGCCAACGGTTTATTGCAAAAGAAGGTCAATATAACACTCGTTGGCAATCGAACACGCCTTGAAGAATTGTCGAACAAAGATTTAGAGGTTTTACTCGATGCAAACAATAAGCCCGATAGCTGGACCGCCCGTGTCGATAAAGAAAATCTAATTTGCCTGAACGGCGAATGTGACTTGAAAAAAACGGTCTCCCGAATGTCCCCCCTTGAGATCCCACTCAGGCAAAGCAAGCTATCGACAGAAAAAATCCCCGTTCTTATTACGCAACCTATCGGAGAAGCCCCGAAGGGGTATCAGTTCTTGGACGTTTGGCCCTATAAGCTCCAATTGAGTGTGCAGGGACCTGAAGACGAAATTAAAAGGTTAAAAGCCAGGGGATTAAAGCTCACATTTAATCTAAACGACGTGAGTCGCACTGAACTCGATACGTTGCAGGCCAAGGGAGACGAGGTCAGTTTTTTTGTCCCTAATTCATGGAAAAAAATTTTAGTGCCGCAGATCTCCGACACCCCGATTGAAATTGATGATCTTATGGCGAAAAGCTTACGACTCGATTTTTCACGGCAAGACTTATTGCCGATCGAGGGTTTTTTACCAGTAACCGTTTTTTTTCCACAAAAATTCAAAGAGATTTTAAATCCCAAAACACACGCGCTGAAAGTGGGGGGGCCAATTGTTGAAAAAAGCGGCATCTTGACTCTCGCCACTCCTCTCTACGCGCAAGGCGTCAGCCGCCTTTTTTTGGAAACAGTCAAAGACATGATGCAAATTGTCATCATCGCCAACCCTAAGGCAGAGCGAGATAAGCTGTTGTGGAATGTTCAGTTCATGTACCCTCATGAACTGGAAAACCGTTACGTGGCCAGAGTGCTTGCCAGCGCAAGCGATGAAGCGGGGAGCATCCAACCCCAAATGCGCGAGGATTACTTGAGAAACCGTTTCCGCAGTTATATGGATAAATTTAGACTCTACACTTCGGATAAAAAAAAGCTATCTCTGCAAATCGAGCTCGATGCCCACTCGATCAATGTGTCGACGAGCTCATGAGGCATATAGCCATTCTCAAATCGAGAGCGGGTCTCGCTGGAGGACTTGAAAAAGTCGCGACACGGATTGCGGGAGCCTTTGCGCAGCAGGGCAATAGGGTCTCCGTGTTGACTACAGGAACACCTGTCGACTTACCTTCTTGCCATGGAATCGATTACTACCCGATTAAAACACGCCGTTGGCCACCATTTGTCCGTTTTGAACAGTTTGATGCCTATGTACAACGATGGCAGTCAGTTGAAAAAGCCGATATCGTGTTTGGGATGGACAGAAACCGCAAACAAACACACATCCGCCTCGGCAACGGCGTCCACGCCGCATTCTTAGAAAATCGCATTTTGGCAGAAGGGCGATGGAAACATTTACTATGCCACCTCAACCCGATGCACCGAACCATTTTGGCGATTGAAAAAGAAGCGTTTGCGTATCCTGGACTACGCCGCGTGATTGCCAATTCCCATATGGTCAAAGGGCAGATTGTTCAGAGATTTTCAATAGATCCGTCTATGATTGAGGTCATTCATAACGGCGTAGAATGGTACGAAATGGCACACGATGCACTCACAGCCTTAGATCAACGACGTACAATTTGCACCAATTGGAATTTAGACCCTTCCCAGTTTCACTTTTTGTTTATTGGTAACGGGTACATACGGAAGGGGCTCAACCGCTTACTCATCGGTTTATCGCGCCTTACAACCAAGGCATGGCACCTTTCAGTTGTCGGCAAAGAAAATCGAATCAGCGACTACCAAGCCTTTGCGCATCAGCTCGGCATTCAAAAAAACGTCCGCTTCTGGGGCATACAACGAGACACCCGCCCCTTCTACCAACTCGCCGATGCTTTAGCCATCCCCTCGTTTTATGACCCGTTTGCAAACGTCACCGTCGAAGCATTAGCCATGGGGCTCTTTGTCGTGTCGTCGCGATGGAACGGAGGCCACGAAGTGCTGTCGCCCACAAATGGGGCGATCATTGAAAATCTGCTCGATGACGATGCTGTGACACACGCCCTCGAAATAGCCATGAACCATCCAAAAACAACCGATCGAACGGCCTCAATCCGCAATAGCGTGATGCCGCTAGATTATTCAAACCAACTCCAAAAGATTGTAGCGGCCTGTGGATAAGCAGTATTGGAAAGATCTGATCTCATACGCGTTAATCCGAGCCGCCGTTTGGCCTTTTAGCCTGATCCCACTCCAATGGCTCCGCGCCTGTGGAAAAGGGTTTGGCAACCTCGCGTTTTATTGCTTAAGAGAATATCGCAAACGAACGCTCAGTAATTTGTCTCTTGCCAATGATTTGGCCATTGCAGAGAAAGATGTGTGTAAAATCGCCCGCGAATCCTTCCAAAATTTGGCGATTAACTGCCTTGAATATGCTAAATTTTCGCGACTTAGAGATCTCTCTACTTTCATCCGCTGTGAAAACCCCGAAGTAGCCGACGCTTTATATCAACAAAAGCAGGGCATTATCTTTTTTTGTGGCCATCAATCCAATTGGGAAGTGCTCTTCCTCGACGGCACGCGCCGTATGGAAGGGATCG
>JBDKJI010000102.1:0-2890 GCA_039796655.1 Chlamydiota bacterium
AGTCTGTCTGCTGAAAACAGATTCGAAGAAAGTAACTGATTCGGTTTCTCAGTCAGCTCTCGCCTTCGCTCGCTCGAGCTCGCTCAGTTGAGTTCCGTTGATTCCTATTTGGACCGAGAACAGTCCAAATAGGAATCAACGGCTTAAAAAGCCTGATAGCATTTGACGTGATTGATCAATGAATAAAAAATTAGATTGATAATAGAAAACCATGAGCTTACGCTACTTGTCGACAAAAACCGAGGCAAGCCCATGGGCCACAAACGTGACTGGAAGCAGTATAACAAACATCTGGTAAACAGATGCAAGATCAATTTGTGGGTAAGCCCGAAACTGCTGAGAAGTTGGCGAGCGAAAAAATGCAAGAAAAATGGTCGTCCGTTTGTCTATAGCGATGAGCTAATCAAAACAATCTGCTACCTTCGCTTCAAGTTTCGGATCAGTCTACGGGAAGTGGAAGGATTATTCGGTTCGTTTGTCAGCGCGATGCGTAGATCTCTTCGGATTCCTTGCTACACACAGGTGTGTCGGAGAATGAAAAAACTAGATCTGCCCTCTGAATTTCTTACAAAACAAGGTGTTACCGATATCGTCCTCGATACGACAGGTCTAAAGGTTTATGGCGAAGGCGAATGGCGAGCAGAAAAGTATGGGGGCAAAAAGCGTTGGAAGAAACTGCATCTGGCAACGGACATGAAAACTGGTAAGCTTGTGTTTTCCGAAATCACGGATGAGCATGTACATGATACGGCATGTTTAGAAAACGCCTTGAAAAGAATGAACGGCCGAAAGGGAAAAGTGCTCTTTGACGGCATTGCCGATAGCTTAAAATGCTATCGGCTGGCGGGGAAATACAACAAGCAGTTACTCACCCCGCCGAAGAAAGGCGCCGTGCTACGAAGCGAAACGGAACTCATAGAGAGAAACGATGCTGTGAGGATGATACGAGGTCTAGGGAACGATAAGACTGCCAAGTCAATCTGGGGAAAACTTGTAGGGTATAACCAACGAGTGATCATCGAAAGTAAGATTTCTCAATGGAAAAGACTGTATGGAGGAGAGCTGAAAAGCGGCTGTCCGGAGCGTAAAAAGAAGGAAGTTCAACTCAAAACAATGATGATCAATGCCATGATCGACGCTCAGGCCGTGTGATCAAATAAAGTTCTATGTGCCCTTGCTTTGGAAAACGGGGTTATGCAACACACCCCATTCCAGCTCAAGAGCGGAGACTTCTAGATTACGCAAAAGACAAAGGCTTAATAGTTGATCAAGTTTTCAAAATCACCGAATCCTCTACGAAAGAAAGTCGAAAAGAATTTGAAAAAATCATTGAGCGGATCCGCAAATCGAAAGAACCTTTAGCCCTTGTCGCCGACACTATCGATCGAGTGCAACGCGGCTTCAAGGAATCAGTTATTCTTGAGGACCTGCGAAGAGACGGGAAAATCGAAATCCACTTTTATCGCGAAAGACTTGTACTGCACTCACGATCAAACAGCTCTGATCTGCTTCGCTGGGACATGGGAGTGATGTTTGCTCGCAGCTACGTCCTGCAACTTAGCGACAATATCAAAAGAAGCAAAGAGCAGGCAGCAAAGTCCGGAGCATGGATTGGCCAAGCCCCAATTGGGTATAGACACTCTACTGACGAAAATGGAGATAAAACGATTGTCACCGATCCTGAAAGAGCACCACTTATCCAAAAACTTTTTGATCTCTACTCAACAGGTAATTATTCACTCCTAGCCCTCAAAGAAGAAGCAGAAAAAATGGGCCTACGTACCAAGCGAGGCCAAAAAGTAGCCAAGTCCCAGATCGATGATATTTTGAAAAATTCGTTTTATTGCGGGACTATGGAAACCAAATACGGAACCATTCAACATCGATATAAATCTCTCATATCTTCTGCTCTTTTTCATCAGGTCCAAAATATTTCGGCCAGTTTTCATAAAAAACCTTTCAAAGCACTGAGTGAACCGTTTGTGCTGCGCGGGCTGATCACTTGCTCTCATTGCGGTTGTTTAATCACCCCCGAGCTAAAGAAGAAACAGTACGTGTACTATAGCTGCACCAACGCAAAAGGCAATTGCAAGAGAATCTATGTGCGGGAAGAACCTCTCGTCAACACCCTTGCGGCTTATTTCAGCCAAATGGCCCTCAGCCAGGCACAGATTGATGAAGTTACCGGGTACCTCAAAGAGATTCACGACACTGAGAGTCAATTCCATAAAGAATGCATGGATAACCTCAGAAGAGAGCAAGAGAGGATTCAAAAGCGAATGAGTCAAATGTATGACGATAAGCTAGACGGACTTATTGATGAGTCCATGTATTTGGACAAGATGCGCTCTTATAAAGCCCGCCAGGCAGAGATTTTGGAGGAAATGGGTCGCCACCACAATGCTGACGAAGACTTCTATGTGACAGCTAATGTAGTTATGAATCTGGCTGCTCGCTCTCGAGAAATCTTTCTGAGTTCTGAAGTGGCCGAAAAACGTCAAATCTTAAATTTGGTGTTTCAGAACTTGAATTTGGACGATCATAAAAATCTCATTCTCGAGGTAAAAGAGCCGTTTTTAACCCTTATGGGGATCAAAAACGGCGCCATTCATCCGATTAATTGCCGATGGCCGGACTCGAACCAGCATCCTATTGCTAGAAGTAGATTTTGAGTCTACCGCGTCTACCAATTTCGCCACACCGGCATGGTGAAAAAAGGGGATGATATCGTATCTTCCCCTTTTAGGGAACCTCGACTGTGTACATTTTGCGGTGCGATTTTCACAATCTTTTGACCTGCAATGGGTTACTGATGTCTACAATCGGCTTGAACAAGCCATTGCAGACATCAGTAACCCATTGCAGGTCAAAAGATTGTGAAAATTGCACA
>JBDKJI010000103.1:0-4505 GCA_039796655.1 Chlamydiota bacterium
GGGCTCCTTGCCAAAGAACTCCTGATTGGCTCCATTCTCGGGTTCATTGCCTCAATCCCTTTTTTGATCGCCCAAAACGCAGGGAGCCTCGTCGACCACCAACGGGGTGCTTCCTCTTTGCAGGTCACCGACCCCACAACGCAAACACAGACGGGCGCGATCGGCATTCTGTATAACTACGCGCTGATTGCCATCTTCTTTGCCCTCGATGGCCCCTTCCTATTCTTAAATGGCCTAGCCGAATCGTACATCATCATCCCTGTCGACGGCTGGATTAATCCAAACCTCATGAACGCCAAATCATCTATCTGGGAACCAATCTTCAAGATGTTGCAACGCATCATGGACCTATCGATCCAACTCTCAGCGCCCGCTCTCATCGGCGTGCTATTGTCTGATATGTTCCTCGGGATCGCCAATCGCCTCGCACCACAGGTACAAATCGTCTTTCTCGGCATGTCGCTCAAATCATGGGTCGGTATTGCGCTCCTCGCCGCTGCCTGGGGCCTCATCATCCAAGTGATGGGCAAAGAAGCGCTCCAATGGTTCAAAAACCTCAACACCATGATCCAAAGTGTCCGTTCAGTTTGATTTTGACGCTCTTATCGATACGTGCCATCAACACACAGGCCCCATCGTCATGATCGCCGACGTCAATATCGTCCAAGCAAAGCCGATGGCTGCAGCCATCGGCGCTGAACTCATCGTATGGAAAGCGAGCGAAGCCGCGAAAACGCGCGCTACCAAAGAACAGCTGGAAGATGTGCTGATCGAGAAGGGATATCAAAGAAACGCTCTGATCATAGCCTTGGGCGGCGGCGTCACAACCGATCTCGTCGGTTTCCTCGCCTCTACCTACATGCGGGGGATATCGCTCGTCTTGATCCCAACGACGCTACTCGCCATGGTCGACGCCGCCATCGGCGGCAAAACAGGTGTCAACACACCTCTCGGCAAAAACTTGATCGGGACATACTACGAACCTACCATGATCTACATCGACACCCGCTTTTTAGACACATTGCCTGAAGTCGAATGGATCAACGGCCTTGCCGAAGTTGCCAAATATGGCCTCGCGTGCGACCAATCAATCTGGGACCAATTGAGCCTTATACCGCTCGTGATTGAAGAATCGGTTCCGGGCGGCGTCGGCTTTTCTGCAGATTCTTTGTCTTCACTTGCAGCCGTTCGCTCTAGAGCACGGCCGCTCGCTCCAGATCGAGAATCTACAGAAGCCTCCTTGCCCGTTTCGCGATTCTTCAATCCCTTGCGGTATAGACCCGATCGAAGAGTGATCGAAGCATGCATTCGAGCGAAACTACGCGTGACCAGCGCCGATTACCGAGAGCAAGGGCTGCGCAGAGTGTTGAATTTTGGCCACACAATCGCCCATGCGATCGAGGCTGTTTCGAACTACACGATACCCCATGGCACAGCCGTCGCCATGGGATGCATCGCAGAGACTAAAGTGAGCACAGCACTCGGTTACCTTGCGCCTACTACATGCGACGCGATTGTCAAGCGCTTTACTCAGTTGCATCTACCTACCGATTTGCCCTATGATATCGACCAGCTCATCGAAAAGGCGCGCTACGACAAAAAAGGAAGCCTCCGATTCGTCTGCATTGACGAGATCGGACATGCCGTCCCATTCGGCGGCAGTTACGTTCGAGAGGTAGATCTCACATGTCTCACGTCCATATTCGCCCCAGCCAAGTAGCCGGAACGTTTAGAATCCCCCCATCTAAGTCGCACACCATGCGAGCCCTTTTATTTGCACTGATGGCTGACGGCATCTCCACAATCGACGGCCCCCTTGTCTCGCCTGATACAACCGCCATGATCGATGCGATCTCAGCTCTTGGCGCCAGGGTCGAACAGAGCCGCAACACGATCACTGTTGAGGGCACAAGCGCTCGTCTCAAGGCGCCAAGCGACGTCATCCATTGCGGTAACTCGGGACAAGTGCTGCGCTTCATCGGCGCGCTTGCGGGACACTTACCTACGTATACGATTCTGACAGGCGACGCCTCGATTCGTACGCTGCGCCCCGCACAACCTCTAATCGATGCGTTACATCAACTCGGCGCCTTTGCTACATCGTCTTGTGGCAACGGCTTTGCACCCCTCATCATCCGAGGCCCCATCCGAGGCCAGATGGCGAGCCTTGATGGACGAGATTCGCAGCCTGTCTCAGGGCTGCTCATGGCACTGAGTTTTGCGGACCACTCAACGGAACTCATCGTCGACGATCCCGGCGAAACGCCGTGGATCGATTTGACCCTATCGTGGCTCAACCGCTGGAACTTTAGCGTCGTGCATGACGAATACCGCCACTATTGTATCAAAGGTCAAGGTAGACTTCGCGCCTTCCAATACACCGTCGCCGGCGATTGGAGCTCGGCACTCTTCCCGATTGCGGCAGCAATCGTGTCGCGCTCTCAAGTCACGCTTGGGCCCCTCGATATAAGCGATGCGCAAGGCGACAAGTGTGTGCTAGGCATATTACAAGAACTCGGCGCTACAGTATACCGCGAGGGGTTGAAAAATTGGGAAACGGGCAAGGAGGCTGCTTCAATTTTTCAGTCTGGAGTGAGCGGCCATGCTCTAGAGCATGCCGCGAATGAAGACGAAAAACTGAAAGCAAAGCCGACGCCGCCCGAAATCAATTTTTCAATCACGAGGGGTATAGCAGTGGAGGCCTCTCAGATTACCGTCTCCGCGCATCAACCTCTAGATGGCGGCGCTATCGACGTCGATCAGTGCATCGATGCGCTTCCCATCCTTGCCGTCATCGGCTGCTTCGGCAAAGCGCCTTTGACTCTCTACAATGGTAAGATCGCCAGGTCCAAAGAGTCCGACCGAATCGCTGCCATCGCCAAAGAGCTCGGCCGCATGGGAGCCCGTATCGAAGAACAGGACGATGGCCTGATTGTGTACCCTTCCCGCCTGAGGGGGGCAGAGCTTAGCTCTCATAACGACCACCGGATCGCCATGGCCCTCGCCATTGCCGCCCTCGGCGCTGACACCCCGTCTACCCTCCACAACCCCGAATGCACCGCCAAAAGCTACCCCACCTTCTGGCAAGACCTCACCCAAAACAATGCTTGAATTAAACTCCGAAAAATAGGTATAATTAATAAGAATTTTAATTAAAAAATAGGAAAACAATGTATACGATATTACAATTTAGAGGGGCCAGCATAGAATGTTGCAATAAAATGCGTGAAATTATACAGAATCCTCACCATGATGTCCTATCGCTTTTATTTGCATTTGATGAAGGATGCGGCATCTTGGAAATAGCGTCTCGTGCTCATCGGAATGATCCGGGTGCGGGATACGATAAAATCGTTGATGAAGTTTGTGGATTCATCGTGCCTACACTCTTCTCTGCCTGTACCACTACTGATTCTGTTTCAAGATTGACAAATCATTTTTTCTATCAAAGAATTGTTAATCGCTCAAGCGAGAAAGACAGGATCAACCAGCTCGCGAACGCACATTTTAGAGAATGTGTAGCACTCAAGCGACACAGAGAATGTGGCCACGAGCACGCCTATCGTCGTTGATCACAATCGATCTGAAAAATTGAGGCAGCCTCCAATGCCCGTTTTCCAAATCGACGATCGTAAAAAGCTAGCGTATTCTAAAAATACGCGGCCTGTTTACGAATCTTCGATTCGGTGGGCTTTGACACAGCCAAACTAAAGCTTATTTTTGACAAACAGCATGGTTTTAATTTTAAAATTAGTTACAGTTAACAACTAAAACAACCTATTGTGTCTATAAAAATGACATCTCAAATGTCCGCTCAACTACAGAAGCAGTTTAATCTTATGCGTAGTAGTAACGCTTCCGTCGAATATGGTGTGGGCGAATGCGTGTACTACTTGGAAGATCCAGAAAACGGTCACACTTCATTGCCAGATAAAGCCCTCTATCAACGGATCTCTGATGTGATGGGGACAGTCCGTTTACCAGCACAAGCTAAAAACCGCTCAGAGCTGTTACGCTTAGTCGATGGACGCCTCAGAGCTGTATTTGTACCCAAAACTTTGTATAGTTTGATTATCGTCGAAGCCGCTATTGCAGAAGAAACAAAGAGTCAGCGCCACTGCCCACTCCAACATTTGTCAAAGAAACGGCATGGAGAGATCGCCCCAGCGCACACTGATACCTGCTTGCATATTTGCCGTTTTGATGATGACACACCGTCAGCGCAAGAGTTACAACAATTGAGCCACCTAGCCTTTCGAGTGAACGCTCTTGTCCTCAATAGAATTGGGTTCCCTCTACGAAAAGACAGTCTTACGGAAAACGATATCGCCCTATACACCGATGCGATTTGCGATTCTTTGCGACAGCACCACAAGACATTTCGCCAAGAAAGCCGCAACTGGCCGCCTGTCGATCACGACGGTTTATTCTTAGAAGGAGGCTCAGTCCACTTTGCGCAAGACAGCAGCTGCGCCATCCGAGATGATTCAGAAACACAAGTGATG
>JBDKJI010000104.1:0-3148 GCA_039796655.1 Chlamydiota bacterium
TATCCCAGTTGGTAAAAGCTTTTCGTGTGTTTCCCAATCGTATTGCGTTCTAAAAAGCCTCGGAGCGGTTCTTTGGCTTTGTCGACAACGCTAATCACGAACGCTGCTGACTCTCCGGAGAGTACTTCGGTGGGGGCTCCTGCTTTGATCACGTCGGCGCTTGCGCTATACATAGCGACAGCTGTGGGGAACATGACGTAGATGGTGAGAAGCAAAGCAATGCCATTGAGCACCTGATTCGGCGGCGTTTGCTGCACGCCGAGGGCGTTTCTCAAAAGTGACAACACGACGATGATCTTCATGAATGAAGTCAGAAGCATGATCGCAAATGGCAGTAGCGACAGTCCGGCTAATACCGCAAGTTTTGTCAACATACTTGGGTTAGCGCTGGCTGCTTGGGCGGCGCTTTGTGCGAACAAAGGGAGCGCGCTTACCGCAAAAAAACAGAGCATTCTCTTCATCGGCGCTCCTTGAAGGCGGCAAAGGCCGATTCGAGGGCGCGCAGTTGGTTTTCGAGTTGTGCGTTGATGATCCCAGCTTCGGTTTCAATGATGCAACCACCCGGTGAAATGTCGTCGCGTTCTTGGATTGATAAATGGTCAATATGCTGGAACATTTTTTTGATCTTGGGTCGTCCTTTTTCGATTTCAGCGAGATCGTCTTTATTTACGTAGAGAACAACGCGTTTGTGTTGTGTGACCGGCTTGAGTGCCGTCATAATTAGCTCGACAATTCTGTCGGGGTGCAGTTTGAGTTCATCGCCGAGGATTTTTCGCACTGCGGCGATCACAAGTGGCATCATCTGCTCTTGTACCCGCTTACGGATGAGCTCTAGCTCATAGTTGACGTGGGTCAGTTGTTTGTTCCACGTCGCCAGTCCCTTATCAAACCCTTCGTGGAATGCCAGTTCTCGCGTATGTTCTGCTTCAACTGCCGCTTGTTGTTTGAACTGAGCCGCCTCTTTTTTCACGGTGGCAAGCAGCGTGTCGGCGTCGATCAGCGTCTCCACTTCGCTTGCATAGATGACCTTTGTTTCTGCAGAAAGGCGCACTTCTTGGCCAAAGAGAAGGGAAAAGAGTTTTTTCATAGCCATATGTCCGGGTTATCGAGGATATCGACGATTTGGTTGCCAATCGCGTCGGAGAGGGCAACTGTCGTGGGGCGGCTTGTGTACTTCAGCAAGGCAGAGCCTCGGCCAATGTCGAGCTGATGGCAAATATGCCAAATCAAGTCGGGCGATTCTTTAGTCAAAGCGACGCCGAGCCGGACGAGTCCTCGTTTATGGAGCAGCATCTGGAGTCCTTCTTTGGTTTGATCCCATTTGTCAAGGCCCAGTCTCGGCAGTGGATACGGTTCTTGATGCGCCATGATTGTTTTTAAAAATTTTCGTTTTTCTTCTGAAAGCGCTTTGTGAATGTGTTTTAATACATGGGTGTCGACGATCTGCCGAATATCGTGTGCTAAATCGTAGAGGGCCAAATAGTCGATGAGTTGCATCATCTCGGGCTTGGTGATGTAGAGGAGGCGATTCATCAAAGAATCGGGCAAGAAGGCTGTTGGCAGCACCTCTTCGCCGAGCTCTTCTGTTAACACTTGCCGCATGAAATCAGACCCTGTCGCACTCGGGACGATCCTAGAGGGTTTAACGCCGAGTTCTTGGGACACGTTTTGGCGAGCCGTTTCATGAAGGGCAGATAGAAAAAAGGGTTGGTCTTTCTTTGAAAGATCGCGGAAAATCGGTAAAAACCACGACCAGTGCACTTCTTGTAAAAGGTCTTCTGGGAAAGAGACTTCACTGCTGCCGAACAAGGGGAGATCGCTGAGTTGTTGCCGTTCGAGATCACTGAGAAAATAGCTGAGCGCGGTTTGCTCATCGGCGGAGCACTGGCTCAAAAACGCCTTGAAAGCCATCGTTGCGCGTTGTTCAGCCATGCGTCCTCACGACGTAGGTGGGAGGAGAGGTTCCTCGCTTTGTTTCATTTGCGTTCGCATCAGTGGATAGAACTTGTACAAAATCCAGCCGAGGGCAGCCGAGATTAGCAAAAGCAGCAAGATGAACGTGAAAAACAAGATTCGAAAACGGGTCAAAGAGCTCTTCGTCATCACGAGGCCCCAAATGCTCACATAGGTTTGTTGAGCTGCTTGGGAGCCGATGATCTCTCCGTCAGCGCCGCTGACAAGTGAGATATCGGAGAAGCGCGACCGATCGGAGATCACAGCGACGTTATCGTAGTCGAGGCCATTGACGCTCCCTGCGAGGAGCCTTTTAATCTTCACTTCGATGTGGCTATTGGGGTCTTCGAGGACACCTTGGTGTTTGACATAGACAGCCGCTGTCGTCTTGGGCACGACCGCACCCGGTGTTGAGAGCGCCTCAGCAGGTGGGAAGGATAGTTGCACGTCGGCATCGATCACGCCATCGATTTTGCGGATCGTGTTGCGCAGCTCTTCTGCGAGGCCTGCTTGGTAGCGGATTGTCTCTTCGCGATCAGACGACATCAGTCCCGACTTGGCGAAAAGCTCCAATAAATTAGTCCCCTGTCTGCGAGGCAAACCGACGCGGTTTAAGGCGGCCATAGCGTCCACTTCCCTATCGGAGGCGACGGTAATATTGAACATCGCGTGGGCGCCGGCGCCGCCGATCTCAGATGTGGCGCCTTGCACTTTTTGGGCATCGATCCCCCTCGATGCGAGGTATACGACAATCTCGTTGGCTTCTCTTTCGTCAATATTGTTGACGATCGATTTATTGCTCTCGCAACCGGTCGCAAGTAATGTCAAGATGCAAAGTGTCAGGAGATGAATAAAACGACGCATACTTCGATTTATACCACGGCGGGGAATATAGAGGTATACTCCTTCTAGCCCGGCATAAGAGTCTGCCTAGGCAGACTCTTACAGGGTATTGCTCAAAAACCGGTCGCTGGGCCATCTTCAATGCATTGTGATTACCAAGATGCTACGTCATCGGAGCGTGCAAATTTTTCTTGCGCTAGGGTGTTATTTTAGTCTAGCGCCTTGGCTGCCTACTGAGGTGGCAAGAGGTTTCTTTGCTTTGAGCCTTTCAATCAAAGAGATTTTACTGTGGATGCTCCCTTGCACTGTTTGTTTTTTCATTGCGCATGCTTTGTCGAGTTTTGATAAAAGA
>JBDKJI010000105.1:0-3154 GCA_039796655.1 Chlamydiota bacterium
GATTTTGAGTCGTGAGTAGAGAAACAGTATGGCGACGCCGTTGAATAGAGCAAAGGCACTGGTGAGCCAGATGTCGCTGCGTTGCAGCGCATCGACACTGCCCATGATCGTCTCGACGCCGAGGTGAGCGTTGGGAATATACACGCTGACAATCGATACGCCGATTGCAAACAAAAACGTAAAGACAAGTCCAAGGCTTGCCTCGACGTCGACACCCAATCTGGAAACAAACTGTGTCAACAAGGCGGTCAGCAGGGCCGAGACGAGAGCACCGATGAGCAGCGCTGGCAAATAGAGGGTCTGGAGTAGCAAAAACGTGATCGCAATGCCAAACAGCATCGTGTGTGACAATGCATTGGCAAACATTGTCTGCCTTTTCAAGACTAGAAAAGGGCCTAAGATGCCACAAGCGATCGCCACCTGCACTAACACGCATAGCTGCACCTCATCGGAAGCCATCGGCCCTTCGAGGCGTAGAAGTCTGCCAAAGAGCACCTTGAAAAAATCAAATAGGTCACAATTCCAATAGGGACTCACGGCTGATATCCCCCTTCTGGTATCGGCTGCTTGTGGGGGTCTTTTTTCGGGTGCAAAAGCGCCTCTGTCAGCATCCGTTCTAGTTCGGGCGTCAAAATGTGTTCCATCTCTTCAGCAGTTTTATGAACTCGGTCAACCGGTTCATTGAGTTTTTGCGCGAGATATAGCTCCCACAGTCGATGCAGCCGCACGATCGAGGCGGCCTTCTGTCGTCCGTCTGGGGTCAGGAGGCCGTCTGATCCGACGTACCCTTGCGCGCGCAGGCGATAGAGTACCCACATACCTTGCGGCACTTGTCCTTTCCACATCGCCTTGAGGCTATTTTCTTCAATGCAGCGTCGTCGAAATTGCGCGATCCTAAGTTGCCGAAAGAGCCAGCCCTTGCGAGGAGCAAAGATGACGGAGACAATCGCAAGGGTAGAGCTCACGATGATCATGGCAGGGCCTGTCGGCACCTTTGCATAGACAGAGATGTATACGCCGATGGCGGCGGAGAGAGCGCCAAAGAGCGAGGCATACAGAAACATAGCGCCGAAACGGTCTGTGTATTGGCGCGCGGCGATCGCCGGCGCAATCAACATGCCCGACATGAGGAGCACTCCAACAGAGCGAAAGCCCAAGGCTAAGACGACGAGCAGGAGGAGCTGCAAGAGTGCATCAAAGGTTTTGACAGGCAGGCCAATACTGAAAGAAAAATCGCGGTGAAACACGATCGCCTGCATCGTCCGAAAAAGTAAGCTCCCCACTGCGAGTAAAAGAACGGTGAGAGCGCCGTAAAAGGCCAAGTAGCTATCTCCCATCGTGGCCGCTTGACCAAAGAGAAGGTGCATCAGCCTCTGCCCAGATGAAGGCAGTGAACCTTGGATCGCGCTATAAATGAGTAGACCTAAACCAAAACTGACGCTCAAGGTAAACGAAAGAGAGGCGTCAGCTTTTATTTTTTTTTGCATCAGGCACATCCCACCTGACGCAAGAGAAGCACTCACCAAAGCGCCTGCAACAACAAAGACAACTGCCCATACGGGATCGGAGGGAGCCATCAACAATCCCACCACAGCGCCGGGGTATGCCGCGTGCGAGAGCGTTTCTGACACAAGACTTCTTTTCTGCAAGAAAAGGACAACACCCATCCAGGCAGCAGAGATCGCCATCAAGACAGAACCCCACAATGGGGCTCGAAGGAGAGGGCTTGTCACAAGTTCGAACAGTTCCATCACTGCCCGCTTTGCGTCGTTGCAAACGTCGTTGCTGCTTCAAAAAAGATCGAAGGGCACTTGCCAAATGCCGCTGTCAAATGAGGCTCCGTAAAACTCTCAGCGACAGGGCCGCAGCTAATGAGGCGCGTATTGAGAAGAAGACACCAATCAAATGACTTGGACACTCGGCTCAAATCGTGATTGACGACGAGGATTGTTTTGCCTTGCCGCTTGAGACGCACTAAGATTTCCATGATCTGTGCTTCTGATGCAACATCGACACCGGCAAACGGTTCATCGAGGACAAATAGTTCGGCACGCTGCACAAGGGCCCTTGCTAAAAAAAGGCGCTGCTTTTGGCCACCTGAGAGCTCGCCAATTTGGCGCTTGGAAAGTGACGCAAGCCCCACTTCTTCAAGAGCGATCGCCGCAGCTTCTCGGTCTGCCTTGGTGAGTCTTTGGAACAATCCCATTTGACCATAGCGCCCCATCCACACCACCTCTTCGACAGTGATCGGAAAATCCCAATCGACCGACTCTCTTTGTGGCACATAGGCCACTTTCGAGCGGCATTGGTCGATGGCGCCGCCAAGCACCGCAATGCGCCCTGACAAGGGGCGAATCAAACCGAGCGCTGCTTTGAGAAGAGTGCTTTTGCCCGCGCCATTGGGTCCCATCACACTGACGAGAAGACCTGTCGGGATTTGGAACGACACATCCCACAACGCCATCGTCTTTCCGAGTTGCACATGGAGAGCTTCTGTAGTCAGTGCGTAAGGTCTCATTGCAAATATCTCATCAAAACATCGCCGTTATGTCGCATCATCTCAAAATAACCGCCGCGTCCTGTGGCATCGCCATACAGCGTTTCCGGACACACCTCAACGGGGGCAATCTCTGCGATCTTGCGCACCGAATCGGGACTCACGTTGGACTCGGGGAAGATCACCTTGAGATCATGCAACCGAACATAATCGACGATCTCTTGTAGATCACTTGGACCTAGCTGCCCGTCGGGAGCCAGCCCTTCGGGCGCCCTCACCCGATCGCTCCAATCGGCCTCATCTAGATCAGCTAAATAGCGGCGCGCAAAATAATGAAACGCATCGTGGCTTGTCACCAAATAACGGCGCTCGGGCGGAAGTCGCATTAAATTCGCTCGGATTGCCTCGTCGAGAGATAGCATCTCTTGTTGCGTCTGCGCGCCGCGCTCCCGATACAACGATGCGCCTGCGGGATCAAGACGCGATAACACATCGACGATAGCCCCAGTAGAATCAGCCCATAAAGATGCGTCCATCCAAAGATGGGGATCGACTACCGACGCGTGCCGAATGGCACGCGTCGGTGCTTGGTCTAAAACTACCTCACCAATCGCTGTGGCCCGATCTGAAGCAGTCAACCACGACGCAAGCGATGCG
>JBDKJI010000106.1:0-3363 GCA_039796655.1 Chlamydiota bacterium
TGTCTGCTTACACCTGCATCGTTGCTTTGGGCAGTAGCCCGAAGAAGCTTGGTATCCCCGGCGAAAGCCAGTATTGGGGCAGAGGTGTTTCGACGTGCGCAGCGTGTGATGGTTCTGCCTACAAAAAGCAGACTGTCGGCATTATCGGTGGCGGGGATGCAGCTGTTTTGGAAGCGATGTATCTGTCGAACATCGCAAGTGAAGTCCACATGTTTGTCCGAAAAGATCATTTTCAAGTGACAGAACTGGAGCGCTTGCAGCATATTTTGAAAAAACCCAACATCCAGGTCCATTACCAGACAGAAGTTGCCTCTGTTTTGGGCGATAGAGAGGGCGTTACAGGCGTTACCGTGCGTTCTCATCATGAGGGTTTGCAAGATCTTAAGCTCGATGGCCTCTTTTTGGCTATTGGATCGACTCCGAATAGCGCTCTATTTAAGGGGCAGTTAGAGACAGATCAGTCGGGTTACATTGTTTTGAAACAAGGGCAAGCGACGTCGATTGAGGGAGTCTTTGCGATTGGCGATATTGCCGATCCTGTGTATCAGCAAGCCATTTCGGCTGCCGGTGATGGCGCGAAGGCAGCGCTCCAGGCTTTATCTCACTTCTCGTCGGCTGATGTGATCGTTGAGGAGGTGGCTGCAGTGCAATCTGTCGTGGAACTAACGACGCTGGATCAACTCGAATCGATTTTAGAGGGTGCTTCAGGGCCGGTAGTGGTCGATTTTTATGCGACGTGGTGCGGTCCTTGTCAGGCTGTGTCGCCGCGCCTTGAATCAGCCGCTAAGCAGTTGCATGGAGCGGTGCGATTTGTCAAGGTGAACGTCGACCAAGCAGAAGAGGGCTTAACGAACAAATACAAGGTGCGGAGCATGCCCACGGTACTTCTTTTTGAAAAATCGAAGGTTACAAAGAGAACGGTTGGTTCGAAAGAAGTTACTGAGTTGCTCGATCAGTTGACGATTTCTGAGTGAAGAGCTTGTCTAATCCGGATCCGAATTGTCCTTGGACCCATTTTGCAGCGTCTTTCGCATTGACGACACAATCTTGGCATGTCTTGAGTGACCGGATCTGGAGTGTGGTCTCTGAGAAGATGTCTTTTGCTTTGTGAAAACGGGCAATGCATTTGTGATCGCCGTTGTGTAGGCAAAACTCATAAGGATCTCTAGCGCCGTTGTACCTTGCAATCACGGCGTAGGGCTGCTTGTCTTGTCTGAGCCTTGATTGTCCTTCTAAGAAGGAAAACTCTTTACCACTGACCGCATCGAGGATTGTCGGGAAAATATCCATTTGCGTCATCAATCGGTGCGACACTTGGACTTTGTTGTCTCCTGCGCGGATCATCAACGGGATATTGATCTGTTCGTGGGTTAAATGGGAGCAGTGGAGTAGGTGGCCGTGCTCGAAAAACTCTTCTCCGTGATCTCCTGTGAAAGCGACAATCGCCTCGTTTCTTTTGGGCAAATTCTCCCAAAAGGTGCCAAATAACGTATCGACGAAGTGGATTGCGTTCCGATAACGATTTTTGATTTGTTCGATGCTACTGCTTGAGTGAAGGGCTGTGAAATAAGCAAAAGCGCCGCCAAATGGAGTAAACTTGGGTGCGTGATTGGCAGGCCAAGAGTAGTGAAAGTGGGTAGCATCGAGAAAAACGATGTATACCTGGCCTTGTTGCAACGCTGCCGAGCTACGGACATCGCGGAGCATGGCCGCAATGGCCATTTGATCTGTGTCGGCAGCTGACAAAGGCGATTTATGTTGGAATGGGTAGTATGCATCGAGAAGAGAGCGATCTTTGCCAAAAAGAAGCTCATCCATTTTGTAGTAGCCGAGCTCTGCAGAGCAGTAGAGTCTAATTTTGTAGCCCCACTGCTTTAAAATCTGCAAAGGGACGCTGCCCATGGACCAACCTTGGGTTTGATACCGGCGCCAATACATCGGGAATTGCGCGTGGAAAATCGAAAACCACGATAGATGTGACCCATTGGCATTCGATAGTGTCATGTGGGCTTGGATTGTTTGTTTTTTCCATTGTGTCAGGTGGGGTGCTGTCTCTTCGTTGAGAAAATCGCTGCGCAGGCTTTCGACGACAAATAGGTAAATGTTCGGCTTTTTTCCATTAGGCAAAGGCCTTTCTGCTGTCACTACCTGTTGCATCTCTGTTTCAATCGGGGCCGGTTTGAGGGTTCCAGACACATTAAACAGAGTTGATTTTGGTTCGAGAAAGGTGCATTTCCATGGTAACGATTGGATAAAGCTTGTGTATGTGTCAGGATGGATCATCCGCGATGCGGAAAGATCCCAAAGAAACAAAGCAATCGGGATGCACAGCAGACCCTGAACCAGCCAGTCATGGCTTGGGCGCGGTTTTGTCCATCGTTCTGTAGCCTTGTACAAGGCGATACCGCATAAGGGCAATCCCATTGCGACGATGAGTCCCATGATCCACGCCCATATCGGTATGCCCGAGGCATCGAGTAGAAAGAAGAAGTTCGCAAGGTTTTCATCTGCCACCAGCGCCAACGCATGCCAGATTGATAGATCGAAAATTCGGTTGATGATTGTGTCGATCGCGTGGATCATGAGAATGACAAATGTCAAGCCGATGAAGGCAAGAAAGGAGCGCCTGCCCAGATGTGCTTCAATGGCATGGGCGATGACAATGATGAGGGCGATTTCGAGGGTAGCTTGCCCTGTAGCATAGAGGAAAAAAAATAGACTTGGGCCTATACCGCTCACATGGGAAAAGACGCTGCTTGCGCACAGCGCAAGCAGGGCAAGAAAAAGGATCCCGAAATAGAGGCGGTTCCAGCGAGGCGATGGTTCCATCATGGAGTTGTTTTTGGTATACCATAGGGTGCAATTTATAATAGCCTGCGATACACTTTAGCCCATGCAATGGATTCATCGATTTCAGCTGTTTTTGTTCGACTTTGACGGTCTTCTTGTGAACACCGAGCATCTGCACTACCAGGCGTATTGCAACATGTTGAGCGCAGAAGGGTTTCGTCTCGAGCTCTCATTTCAAGCCTATTGTCAAGCGGCCCATGCCAGTTCAACCGCATTGCGGGAGGCGATCTATGCAAGCTGCCCCGGTCTGAGCCCGGATTGGGATCGGCTCTATCGCGAAAAAAAACGGGCTTACTTGGAGCTACTCGGCGCGGGCAAGGTGGAACTCATGCCGGGTGTAGAACCTCTATTGAAAGCCCTTGCCGAGGCGAATATTCGGCGGGTGGTTGTCACGCATTCGCCTCGCGAGCAAATTACGCTGATCCGACGTCAGCACACGATTTTTCAAACGCTGCCCTACTGGCTGACTCGAGAAGACTATGATTTACCCAAACCGCATCCAGATGGTTATTT
>JBDKJI010000107.1:0-6722 GCA_039796655.1 Chlamydiota bacterium
TTACCATCACCAACGGTGGCGTCTACGGATCGCTCCTTTCGACGCCGATCCTCAATCCACCTCAGTGTGCCATCTTAGGCATGCACAACATTGTGAAAAGGCCCGTTGTCGTCGACGATCAAATCGTGATCCGCCCTATGATGTATTTAGCTCTGAGTTATGACCACCGCATTGTGGACGGCAAAGAGGCGATCTCTTTCCTCGTCCACATTAAGCAAGCCCTAGAGTCAATAACCTGACCGTTACCCACAAGTTTTGGTTCCAGAGGGAGGCGAGGCAAAGCCAGATGAAAGCTTTAGCGATCCGACTGGCGAAGCCCATAGCTGAAAGCAGCTATGGGCGAAACAGAGGATTCATCTGGCGCAGCCGCAGCCCCCTATGGGAACGAAAGATGTGGGTAATGGTCAGGTCAATAACCGTGTGACGTACCGCAGCCGCACGATGATTTGACATTTGGGTTAGAGATCTTGAATCCTGCGCCCTGAAGGCCGTCAGCATAGTCGATGACACAGCCCATCAGCTTGTCTGCCGATTTATGCAAGACGTGGATCGCGATCCCTTCTGACTCGAGCACCAGATCACCCGTCCGCGGCGCGTCGGAAAAATCGAGCATATACTCAAAGCCGCTGCATCCTGCCGCTCGAAGACCGAACCGAAGCGCGCACCCCTTTTTTCCTTCCGCCTCAGAAATTTCTTTGAACTTCTTCGCTGCTTTTGGAGTCAGCGTGATCGCTGACAAGTCTTCTTTTTCACTCAAAATTCGATTGAGACGGCCGAGTAACGCATCAATTTCCTCATCTGCCATGCCGTGGCCGAGCATCCCCACTTCAACTGTCTCATATGTGGAGGCTGAGCAACCGACACAATGTAACCCAGCGTTTGTCATCTCTTGCGCCAGCTTTTGGCTTTTGCTAGGAAAACGGGTAAAAATTTCTTCAATCGTCATGTCGCGGGTAATCGTTTGATCCATGAACCTATCTCACTGTTGTTTAAAATTTGATTTTCACAAAGCCGCGTTGAATGCAGCATTGGCAAGCCAGACGCTCTCTATCGAGATCGCCTAAGAAATCGGCTTCGGCTTGATTGAAAGAGGAGAGGTTTTCCATCCCTTCGGTTACTTCGATAACGCAAGTGCCGCACACCCCTTCGGTGCAGGCAAACGGGACCCCTGCTTGTTCGCACACCTCTGCAATCGGCGCCCCATCCGGAAGCTCGACCTCTTCGCTTGAGTCTTCAAAAACAATCTTTGCCATAATGGCATCCAAGTATATATGAAGACCCGATCTCGAGTAAAGAGGCTTGACTGCCGCGGCTTAAGAGTCTGTCGTTGCAGCCATTTCGTCGAGTAGCTCTTGAGCTGTTTCCTTCAGGGTTTTAATGCCCTCTGGGAATCCACATTCAACTAAAATTTTATTTAAAAATGAGATCTCTGTCTCTAGGTGATCTAAGCGGCTTTCTAGGACCGCCAGTTCGTGCTGGTTTTCCATATGAAAACTCCATTTTATTATTTATTACTAAGTACTTTATTATACCTCCATTATACCGCTCGCCAAAACTTACGCGCAATACAAACACATTTTTAATTATTCGTCAGACTAAAAATTATAATACTCTAATTCATTTATTTAAACGTAATTACAATTGAAAGACATGTTAATTACATGTATAATAGACGGAAATATTAATAATATAATTATCGGAGATATCATTATGGCAGCATTAGTACAAGCAGGTCAGCTAGGCTTTAATTCTAAGGCGCTCAGACAAGACGCGGCAGCAGAAGAGAGCCAGATAGTTGGTCGTGCACCATCTACTTTTGAGTCAGCTACAAAGCGCTTATGTAAAGAATTTCATTTTGTTACCTACAATGCAAAAGACGTTGCGTTCCATACAGCTTTTAGAGGCGCTTTGCAAACTGCAAGACGGGTTCAGCAGGCTGTATTGTTTGTGCTTTGCTTTATTGGCGCGCTTGTGAGAGATGCGGTCGTAAGATTGGGCTGTGCTGTCGGCATTACGGATGGGAAACTTGAGGAAGGTCTCGTCGACCTTTTCAAAGATCTTGCCGAATACAAAAAGGAAAAAGACCCCAAGAAAGCGCTTAATTCTATCGTGCATAGAGCATTTGGTCGAGCCAACAGCTTAGGCGAAGAAAAAGTTTTGACAGCCGTGGAAAGAGCTATCATTGGCTTTCGTGCTGCAGATACCGTTTCGGCGCACATTCATAAATCAATGGAAGACGCCGTACAGGGCCTTGCGGATATTCTCAATAAAGGTATAGCAAACGGCACAATTAAAGAAGAAGATTTGCAAGAATTTATAGAAACATGCCTTGGGCTAGATGAGACTATTCAACATAAAGGGCAGCACCTTATTTGGACTTCTGATCGAAACGATGTTTCTCTGTTTGGTCACGCCTTGCTCCATGGTTGGAGTGTGAACAGGACAACAAAACAAAAAGAAGGTCTGGCTGCGAAAGTTCCGGCACTTCGATCATACCTTACCAATCCTGAAACTACGAGATTGGTCAGGAGTCACTCTCCAGTAGATGGGGCTACTCCGTATGTAGTGGATTCAGACGATGAAGGCGAACACGTACCGAGATGTGCGCCACGAGGCTTCCGCGCCGGGTTTTCGCGGTCCACTCTGGGTGTAACTCCTTTCCAACCATCGACTCAGCCGTTGCAAGCAGCAGGTGGAGAAGGTGAAGATGATGATGATGATATTTTTGGTGCGCCGCGACCGTATGCTGAAGCTGAAGCAGGGCTCCTAGCGGGACATGGTTCATCGGCAGTAAATCAGCGACAAGCGCAAGCTGCTGCGGGACAAGCTGAAAAACAGCAACGAGCTGCTGTCGCCGCAGAAGCTAAGCGAATCGGAAAGACGAATGAAGATCTCAGGGCTGTGACAGCTGAAATTACGAGCTTGTCCAAAGTTGTAACAGATCTTGAACGTGCTACTACAGCGGTAAAAGACAAAAAAGCAGAGCAGCTTGAAGCAGCAAATGATTTAGTAGACGAAGTGGATGGGGCTGTTGTTCATGACTTGAGCCGTTCCATGTTCGGCGAGCGAGCTACAATAGCAACTGTTGAAAGAATTAAAGCAGAGTTGCAGCCGCTAAGAGTGGTAGGTCAGAGAGCTCAAACAGCGGTCGAAGCCCAACTCAAGAGAGGAAAAAAAGTCTCTGATAAGGTAATCCCTTCAGGGACCTCTCCAAATGAAGAAGCGGTATTGAAGGCATTTAACGCAGAGGCAGAGCGTTTGCGTAACCTTCGAAACAGAGCAGACAGACTTCTTGCAGCGTATCAAGGGACCTTGCCTACTGCTCAGCGTTTCACGGGAAGTAGCGCTCATTTGCGAGTCGACTTAGAATTGTCTTCGGAAACGGAAGTCTAAGAAAACAGCGCTAAAGAGTAAAAAGCCCGACCTATAAAGTCGGGCTTTTTTATTTTGAGAGAAGATCAGAAAGTGAGGCTAGGACGTCGCGGAGTACTTCGAGTGGTTTTTGCGCTGCATTGAAGCGAACAATCCAATCATTTGGGTAGTGATCTAGTAGGCGGATTGTCTCTCGCTGGTAGACATCGAGGCGTGTTCGTAAAATGCTTGGGTCCATGTCATCCATCCTTTTTTCGATCAGAGCTCTGCGTAAGAGTCGTTGCACCAACACTTCGTGATCCTTCACTTCAAGTACAATGATTTTTTGAATATCGACATGTTGGCTGAGCATTGCTGCTTGCGGCGCTGTTCTGGGGATGCCATCGAGCAAAAGGAGCTGTTGGCTGGGGAAGTACCGGTTTGTTGCGATCAGCCCGTGAACGTAGTGATCCCAAATCTGGATGGTGATTTCATCGGGGACAAGAAGCCCTTTGCCTGCGTAGTTATGGTAGAGCTTGCCCGCAGGGGACTCGAAAGAAAGCCCCCGAAAAATATCACCTGAAGACAGATGAAAGTGGTTCCCTGCACTACTCAAAAATTTCCCTAACGTCCCTTTACCTGAGCCGGGAGGGCCGAAGAGGAGTATGGATCGGAAAGGTTCGCTATGGCTCGGGATCATCGCATTCGACGTCATGCTGCGGATAGTATATTAAAAGTTTTTATATATCAAGATTGAGGTCCAAAAAATTTAAGTAGTATTGATTTATTTGTAAAAATTTGATAGAATATTTCAGTTAATAATTAAAAAGACACACTATAATGAGTACTGTTGTTGCGTCACCACCGACTTTGCCTGAATATTGTGTTTACAAGCCCGCTCGTAAAGGAGCTTTCGAAAGGCCCTCTTCTAACCGAGTTACCATTGGAGAGACGGGCAATCAACCTGGTACATACACATTTGTTGAATGTTCAGCTTGGCAAGTGACGCCGGATCCACTCAAACTCCACAATGAGTTTGTCGCTACAACCGTTCAGGTACATAATCTAGCTTTACGCGCGTTGGCGCAGCACACGCACCGCACAGATCTCGATATAACGCAGATACGATTTGTGAGCAAAGACGGGGCGCCGTTTGAGGTATTGGAAACGGGGGAAGCTGCAATCAATGCAGCTGGCATCGTCCTGGCAGACGCTAGCATTACGGTATGTCAAAAGGTGTGCAGCACTCTCGCTGATCTTCTAGAGGCTTGGCGTGATCTCATTGTTTTGCAACTCCCTCCACCCGTCATCCCTCAGCCATCAGCGCCCGCTCCTTCTCCAGGGCCAGGTAGTTCAGGTCCTTCCACACCAAGACCGCAAGATGTCATTGATAACACAGTAGCGTATCAGGCAATTGATCAGGCAATTGCGGATGAAAGAGCAAGCGCTCCGTGGCTGGCTGCCTGGATTGATCGTGGTAGAGCTCAGACAAGCGCAGGCTCTTTAATCACTTTTGATTCAAATGTGCTCGACGAAATAGCTACGTCTCATACGCAAGAAGCCAGAAAGCTACGAAAATGGCTCCGACGTGTGTTACAAAGAATGCAGCAAATTCCGCAATTGGAAGGCAATAGCATTCATCTTGCATTCCAAGAGCAGAAGCCCCCTGCATGGCGTGAATGGATTGCGCGCCACTATGGACGTTACGTTATTGGTTATGATCAGGCAGCGTTCGAGCAGCATGTGTTCTTATGCCATCTTCTGTTTGAAAAGATCAACCGTCCGTCAGATGCACACTTCACAACCGTGATTCTAAGGCTCTTTTAAGTGCTTGTAGTAGGTTGTTTGAGCATTATATGCCGAGATGATAAATCCTTCTTTGCCATCTAAAATGCCCCTTTGGAACAAGTAGCTGCGAAAAAAAGCAAATAAACCATGGCCAATGGCTCGGCTTAGGCTGCTTTTAGATTGACGTTCCTGAGCAAAAAGGGTTGAGTAGTGTTCCATCTTTACCAAAAAATCACTGATCCCGCGGTACGGTGTGTGGAGCAGGGGAGTGGGCAGAGTAACGCAAGGGAGATTGGGTAGATGGATCGCCTCATGCACAAGCGACTCTTGAAATTGCGCATGCCTTCGGTGATAGAGGCGTCGAACCACGTCGCGTCCCCAACCGCAGCCGTAAATCCTTTTGTTATTAAAAAAGTTGTGCCGTTCAAAGGCGTAAATAGTCCCAGAATCGAGCTGTCCTATGCGGGCCAAGATTGCGTCGGGATCTTGGATTACTTCATCGCTATCTAAAGCTAAGATCCAATCATGCGTCGCGAGAGAAGCGACCTTATTTCTGAGCGGCCCAAATCCTATAAAGGCTCCTTCCACAACGCGGACGTTGGAATATTCTTGGGCAATCTCGATCGTCCGATCGGTCGATCCTGTATCAAACAGGACGACCTCCCCGAAACGGCGTGTCGACTCAAGAGTGCTTCTCAGAGTTGCAGCAGAGTTTTTTGTCAGAATGCAAACAGAAATTGCCATAGACTGGGCCCAAGTGTAATAAAATTCCGAAAAAGGGTAAACTAAAGCCCCGTATGAGACAAGCATTTACCTATGATGATGTGGCACTCGTGCCGCAGTTCAACAACATTCCTTCGCGCACCGAACCGTCATTGGAGTCGTGGTTGACGAAGAAGCTGAAAATTGCCATTCCTATCCTTGCATCGAACATGGATACTGTCATCAGCGAAGAGCTCGCTGCGCTCCTTATCGAACAAGGATCAATTCCCATTTTCCATCGCTTTGCCCCGCACGAGATGCAGGCAAAATGGATCAAGATGTTTGCAGGCAGGGCTTTTGTTTCGTGCGGCATCCAAAAACTCGATGAGACGAGAAAGCTTCTGGATCTCGGAGCCCTCGGCACATGCATCGACGTGGCCCACGGCCATTCAGATCGGATGTTCCAGCACATCGAAGAGCTGAAAAGAACCCATCCCGATCACGAGGTGATCGCCGGCAATGTGTGCACCGCGATGGCGTACCACGATCTGGTTAACGCTGGTGCAGATGCCGTCAAGGTGGGGGTGGGCCCCGGCGCCGCTTGTACGACGCGGGTCGTCACTGGATTTGGAGTGCCACAGTTTAGCGCCGTCCAAGATTGCGCGCGGATTGCCGATAAGCTCAGAGTGCCCTTGATCGCCGATGGCGGTATTCGATCGAGCCGCGACGTCGTATTGGCCCTTGCCGCGGGGGCAAGCACCGTCATGGTTGGCAAGCTCTTTGCGATGACCCATGAATCAGCAGCCCCGAAGCGAGAGGGGAGGGGAGGGAAAGAGGCAAAATTCCGTGGCCAGGCTTCTGCTGACTTCCAGATGGAGTTT